>NZ_JACVVF010000055.1:0-28901 GCF_016648095.1 Pseudomonas sp. S32 | reverse complement strand
GTAGGAGCGAGCAAAGCTCGCGATGCGCCGCGCGGGCGGCGCTCGATCTCACAGGCAAAAAAAACCTCAAGGCAGGCCCCTGCCGGCCCTCACGCAATCTCAATCCGTATCAATGCTGCGCTTGAGGGATGACCGCAGGCCCAGCATGAACGCCGCTTCAGCCACCACGAACAGCGGGCCGATGATCAGGCCGCTGACGTCATCGACGAATGCCGGTTTGCGCCCCTCGTAGTAATGCCCCACGAACTGGATCACCCAACCCACCACGAATGCACCCAGGCCGGCCATAAGCCACACCGCGGTAGCCTGCACCGCCAGCGCCTGGCCTACCCACAGGCAAAGCCCCAGCAACAGCCCCATCACCAGGCCGAACGGGATATCCAGGCGCAGGTAAAACCAGACAGCAGCCACCACCGCGAGCAGGGCAGGGGACAGCCATACACCGGCTACCTCCCACCCAGGGCGCGACAGCAGGATGGCCACGGCCAGCACGATCATGGGGATGCCGATGAAATGGGTGGCGATGTTGCGCGGGTCGCGGTGGTAGCTGGCGTACTGGCTCAGGTGCTCGGCGAGGGTTTTCATTGTTGTGCCTCCTGTCGTGCCTGATCGGGATGTTGCTCCCGATATAGCTCAGGATAGCCCCAGGCTCCACCATCATCAGCCAGACGAATGGCGAGCCCGCACCCGGCAAGCGGGGCGGGCCTTGTGCAGCCAAGCGTTTACAGAAGGTTGAGGGGGTAACTCACGATCAGCCGGTTCTCATCGAACGCGTTGGTGCTGAAGTCACGGCGCATGGTGGAGTTTCGCCATTTCAGCGACAGGTCCTTGAAGGTGCCGGCCTGGATCACGTAGGCGAGTTCCGTCTCACGGGCCCATTCCTTGCCGTCATCCACACGGCCCGCTGTGACGTTGTCACCTTTGATATAGCGGTTCATCAGGGTCAGCCCCGGTACGCCGACAGTGGCGAAGTTGAAGTCATGGCGAACCTGCCACGAGCGCTCCTTGGCATTGTCGAAGCTTGAGTTGTAGCTGTCGTTGGCCAGGGTGCCGCCGCTGGTGCCGTTGACCCGCATCCAGGCGTTGTCGCCGCTGACCTTCTGCAGGCCGACGTAGAAGGTATGGCCTTGGTAGCGTGCCGAGAGCATGGCCGAGGCGGTGCGGTTGTCCAGCTTGCCGGCGCGCTCGGAGCCATCTTCCTTGCCGATGAAGTAGCCCAGGTTGGCACCCAGGGTCCAGTCGCCCAGCGGCTGGCTGTGCACCAGATTGAGGTACTGCTGGCGGTAGATGTCCTTGAGCTGTGCATCCCACAGGCCGATCATCGTGCGCTTGTCGTTGAAGGTGTACTCACCACCGGCGAAGTTGAAGCGGTCAGAGGTGATGGCGGCGCGGCCGGTGAGCGACATGTCGTCCATGCTCGCATCGTTGCGCGGGCTGTTGCCGCGGAACTGCCCGGCGTACAGGGTCAGCCCAGCGATTTCCTTCGAGGTCAGCTGGCCGCCACGGAAGGTCTGGGGCAACGAGCGGCCATCGTCCGAGCGCAGGATCGGCAGCACCGGCATCCACTCACCGACTTTCAGTTCGGTCTGGGACAGCTTGGCCTTCAGCGCTACCCCAAGCCTGCCGAAGTCGTCGGCCGGGCGGCCGTCATCGTGCACCGGCAGCAGCTGAGTGTTGGTGGTACCCCTGCCACCGTCGAGCTTGACCGAGTACAGCCCCAGTACATCCACACCGAAGCCGACGGTGCCCTGAGTGAAGCCGGAGCGGGCATCCAGAATGAAGCTTTGCGTCCATTCCTCGGCCTTGCCCTGAGCATGTGCCGGGTCGACGAAGTTGCGGTTGATGTAGAAGTTGCGCAGGTTGAGCGTGGCCTTGGCGTCCTCCATGAACCCCCCTTCGGCGGCGTACAGAGGGAAAGCGCAGGACATGGCCAACAGGCCGGGCAGCAGCTGGCGTGCGGGTGGCAAAGTGCTCATGTGTCGTGGATCTCTTGTTTTTATGGGCGAATCGGTGCCTTGCAGGCGCATGCCGGCTGAGGCGGTCGGTATTCCGTAAACCGGGGCAACGTTGCGTGGGGAAGATGGTGCGGGGTGGTGCGGGGGAGAGGCAATTCGCCGCAGACGGAATGGGGCGATAATCGAACGGAATGTTCCAGTTAGTTAATTGTTTTACGCAAGCGCGGCGGGCGCCACGCCTGCGTAAAACAATGGCGTCAGCCTTGGGGCGTTTGCACCGCCGCTTGCTGGTTGGCCTGGCCGGTGCGCTCATACCAACCGCCGCCCAGCGCCTTGTACAGGTTGACCTCGCTGGTCAGCTGCGAAAGGCGGTCACCGATCAGCGCTTGCTGGGCACTGAACAGGTTGCGTTGGGCATCGAGGTAGGTCAGGTTGCTGTCGATGCCGATGCGGTAGCGGCGCTCGGCCAGGCGGTAGTAATCCTGGTTGGCCTGCACCAGGTCACGTTGCGCCTGCAACTGCTCTTCGAAGGTCTTGCGCGCCGCCAGGCCATCAGAGACTTCCTGGAAGGCGGTCTGGATGGTCTTTTCGTACTTGGCGACGTTGATGTCCTTCTGGATCTTCGAGTAATCCAGGCTGGCCCGGAGGCTGCCGGCGTTGAAGATCGGCAGGTTGATCTGCGGCTGGAACAACCAGGTGCCCGAACCGCCCTTGAACAGCCCACCCATGTCAGGGCTGAGCGTGCCCGCGTTGGCGGTCAGGCTGATGCTCGGGAAGAACGCAGCCCGCGCGGCGCCGATGTTGGCGTTGGCGGCCTTGAGCAGGTGCTCGGCCTCCTGGATGTCCGGGCGCCGCTGCAGCAGGTCCGAAGGCAGGCCAGCCGGCACGTCGGCCAACTGATCGGCATCCAGCTTGAGCGGCTCAGGCAGGTTGTTCGGGATACCGGTGCCCAGCAGCACGGTGAGGCTGTTCACATCCTGGGCAACCAGGCGCTGGTACTGGGAATACTTCACCCGCGCGCCCTCGACGGCGGTGCGTGCCTGGCTCAGGTCCAGTGCCGATGCCACGCCCACTTCGTTGCTGCGACGCGTGAGGTTGAAGCTTTCCTGGTAGTTCTTGAGGGTGTCCTCAGTCAGCTTGAACAGGGCCTGGTCGGCCTGCCAGGTGTAATAGGCATTGGCCACGCTGGCCACCAGGCTGATCTGCGTGGAGCGGCGTGCCTGCTCGCTGGACAGGTACGTTTCCAGAGCCTGTTCGGACAGGCTGCGAACACGGCCGAACAGGTCCAGTTCGTAGGCGCTCACACCCAGCGTGGCCGAGTACTGGCTGGTAATGGATGACTGGCCGGTCTGCGACATGTTGGCCGGCACGCGCTGGCGGTTACCGCTGCCGGTGGCCGACACCGCAGGGAACAGGTCGGCGCGCTGGATGCGGTATTGCGCACGGTAGGCGTCGATGTTCAGCGCTGCAACCCGCAGGTCGCGGTTGTTCACCAGCGCGGTCTGGATCAACTGCTGCAGCGCTGGGTCGTTGAAGAACTGACGCCAGCCTTGCTCGGCGGCGGCAACGTTGGCCGACTGGGTTGGCGAATACGCCGGGCCTTGCGGCCACTGGGCAGCCACCGGTGCTTCCGGGGTTTTGTAATCGGGGATAAGCGAGCAGCCGCCAAGTACGAAAGCGGTAACTGCCAGGGACAACAAAGACTTGGTCATTGCCCAGCCTCATAACGTGGGGTTTCAGGGGTATCGTCCTTTTTCAGCTCTTTGCTGCCGAACAGCGACGACACTGCGACGAAGAATAGCGGTACCCAGAAGATTGCCAGTACGGTGGCGCTGATCATGCCGCCGATCACGCCAGTACCGATGGCGTGCTGGCTGCCGGCCCCGGCGCCGCTGGCGATGGTCAACGGTACCACGCCCAGAATGAACGCCAGCGAGGTCATGATGATCGGGCGCAGACGCATGCGGCAGGCCTCGATGGCTGCGTCATACAGGCTGCGGCCCTGTTCGTGCAGTTCCTTGGCGAACTCGACGATCAGAATGGCGTTTTTCGCCGCCAGACCGATGGTGGTCAACAGGCCCACCAGGAAGTACACGTCGTTGGACAGCCCGCGCAGGCTGGTGGCGATCAGCGCACCGATGATACCCAGCGGTACTACCAGCACCACCGCGATAGGGATCGACCAGCTTTCGTACAGCGCTGCCAGGCACAGGAACACGAACAGTACCGAGAGGGCGAACAAGGCCGGCATCTGCGAACCGGAGAGTTTTTCCTCGTAGGACATGCCGGTCCAGGCGAAGCCGACACCGCTTGGCAGCTCGCCGGCAATCCGCTCGACCTCGGCCATGGCCTCACCCGTGCTGTAGCCAGGGGCCGGGGCACCGAGGATCTCCATGGCCTCTACACCGTTGTAGCGCGACAGCTTGGGCGAACCGTAGGTCCATTCACCCTTGGCGAACGAGGAGAACGGCACCATTTCGCCTGCGCCATTGCGCACGTACCACTTCTGCAGGTCTTCCGGGCTCATGCGGGCATTCGCCTCACCCTGGATGTACACCTTCTTGACCCGGCCGCGGTCGATGAAGTCGTTGACGTAGCTGGCGCCCAAGGCAATCGACAGGGTGTTGTTGATGTCGGAGATGGTCACGCCCAGGGCGCTGGCACGTTCGTCATCGATGGTCAGCTGGTACTGCGGCTCATCGTTCAGGCCGTTGGGGCGCACGCCGGCGAGGATCTTGCTTTGCGACGCCTTGGCCAGGAACTGGTTACGCGCCTCCATCAGCTTGGCGTGGCCGACGCCACCACGGTCCTGCAGGAACACGTCGAAGCCGGTGGCGTTACCCAGCTCGAGCACCGCAGGCGGTGCGAAGGCGAACACCATCGCGTCACGGAAGCTGAAGAAGTGCTGCTGGGCACGCTCGGCCAGGCCGAACACACTGTTTTCGGCCGAACGCTCACCCCACGGCTTGAGCATGATGAACGCCATGCCCGAGCTCTGGCCACGGCCGGCGAAGTTGAAGCCGTTCACGGTGAACACCGACGAGACCGTGTCGGCTTCGTCCTTGAGCAGGTACTCGCGCATCTGGTCGACCACTGCCTGGGTGCGCTCGGCACTGGAACCGGCCGGGGTCTGTACCTGGGCAAACAGTACGCCCTGGTCTTCTTCAGGCAGGAACGCCGTTGGAATGCGCGTGAACAGCCAGATCATGCCCACCACGATGAGTGCATAGGCCAGCAGGAACGGAATCTTGTTGCGCAGGATGGCGCCCACGCTGCGCTCGTAGCCGTTCACGCTACGGTCGAAGTTGCGGTTGAACCAGCCGAAGAAACCACCTTTGGCCACGTGGTTCTCGCCCTTTTTCAGCGGCTTGAGCATGGTGGCGCACAGGGCCGGGGTGAACACCAGCGCCACCAGTACCGACAGGCCCATGGCCGAGACGATGGTGATGGAGAACTGCCGGTAGATTACCCCGGTGGAGCCGCCGAAGAAGGCCATGGGCAGCAGTACCGCCGACAGCACCAGGGCGATACCCACCAGGGCCCCCTGGATCTGCTCCATCGAACGCTTGGTCGCCTCCTTGGGCGGCAAGCCTTCCTCGGACATGACCCGCTCGACGTTCTCGACCACGACGATGGCGTCGTCCACCAGCAGACCGATGGCCAGCACCATGGCGAACATGGTCAAGGTGTTGATGCTGAACCCCGCTGCGGCAAGGATGCCGAAGGTGCCCAGCAACACCACCGGTACCGTCATGGTAGTGATGATGGTGGCGCGGAAGTTCTGCAGGAACAGGTACATCACCAGGAACACCAGGACCACGGCTTCGATCAGAGTGTGGATAACCCCGCTGATCGATTCGGTGACCACCGGCGTGGTGTCATACGGGAATACGGCCTTGACCCCCGGCGGGAAGAACGGCTCCAGGTCGGCAATGGTCTGGCGCAGCGCCTTGGCAGTGTCCAGGGCGTTGGCACCGGTGGCCAGCTTGACCGCAAGGCCCGACGCCGGCTTGCCGTTGAACTGGGCACTGACGGCGTAGTTTTCACCACCCAGGCCAACGTCTGCGACGTCGCCCAGGCGTACTTGGGAGCCGTCGCTGTTGACCTTGAGCAGAATCTTCTTGAACTGCTCGGCGGTTTGCAGGCGGGTCTTGCCGATGATGGTGGCGTTGAGCTGGGTACCTGGCATGGCCGGCAGGCCGCCGAGCTGGCCGGAGGAAACCTGCACGTTCTGCGCGGCCACGGCGGTTTTCACGTCCACCGGGGTCAGCTGGAATTTGTTCAGCTTGGCCGGATCCAGCCAGATACGCATGGCGTACTGGGCGCCGAACACCTGGAAGTCGCCCACACCTGCGGTCCGCGAGATCGGGTCCTGCATGTTGGAGACGATGTAGTTGGCCAGGTCGTCCTTGGTCATGCTGCCGTCTTCGGACACCAGGCCGATCACCAGCAGGAAGTTCTTCACTGCCTTGGTGACGCGGATACCCTGTTGCTGCACTTCCTGCGGCAACAGGGGCGTGGCCAGGTTCAGCTTGTTCTGAACCTGAACCTGCGCGGTGTCAGCGTTGGTGCCCTGTTCGAAGGTGGCGGTGATGGTCATGCTGCCGTCGGAGTTGCTTTCAGACGACACGTACCGCAGGTTGTCGATACCGTTGAGCTGCTGCTCAATTACCTGTACCACGGTGTCCTGCACGGTCTGCGCCGAGGCGCCCGGGTAGGTCACGGCGATGGCGATGGCCGGTGGCGCAATGCTGGGGTACTGGTTGATCGGCAGCTTCAGGATCGACAGGGCGCCGACCAGCATGATCACCAAGGCGATCACCCAGGCGAAGATCGGGCGATCAATAAAGAACTTCGACATGGTTTACTCCGCTTTGGCGTCAGCTGGCGCTGCGTTGCCCTGTTCAGGGCTACCCGGCTTCTTGACGTTGGTGGCGTCGCTGACCTTGACCTCGACGCCAGGGCGCACGTACTGCAGGCCTTCGGTGATCAGGCGGTCGCCGGGGTTCAGGCCTTCCTCGATCAGCCAGTCGCTGCCCAGGGTACGGTTGGCCTTGAGCTGGCGCAGCTCGACCTTGTTGTCCTTGCCGACCACCAGCGCTGTGGGTGCGCCTTTGAGGTCGCGGGTTACACCCTGCTGCGGGGCAAGGATGGCATTGGCGTTGACGCCGGCCTTGAGCCGCGCGTGCACGAACATGCCTGGCAGCAGCGTGTGGTCAGGGTTGGCGAAGATGGCGCGCAGGGTCACCGAGCCGGTGGTTTCGTCCACGGCCACTTCCGAGAATTCCAGGCGGCCTTCCTGCTTGAACAGGCTGCCGTCCTCCAGCACCAGTTGCACCGAGGCGGCGTTATCGCCGGCCTTCTGCAGTTGGCCGCTTTCAAGGTCACGGCGCAATTTGAGCAGTTCGGCAGTGGACTGGGTGACGTCGACGTAGATCGGGTCCAGTTGCTGGATGGTGGCCATGGCGTTGGTCTGGCCATTGTTCACCAGCGCGCCCTCGGTCACCGCAGAACGGCCGATACGGCCGCTGATCGGTGCCATGACCTTGGTGTAGCGCAGGTCGATCTGGGCGCTCTTGAGCGACGCTTCTGCCTGCAGGCGCTTGGCGTTGGCGTCATCGTATTCCTGCCGGGAAACCGCCTGTTCATCGATCAGCTGCTTGTAGCGATCGGCCAGCGAGCGGGTTGCCTGAAGGTCGGCCTGGGCATTGGCCAGGTTCGCCTCGTACACCGCAGGGTCGATCTGGTACAGCTGCTGGCCCTGCTTCACCTCGCTGCCTTCCTTGAACAGGCGCTTGAGGATGATGCCATTGACCTGCGGGCGCACTTCGGCAACCCGGTAGGCGGTGGTGCGACCCGGCAGCTCGGTGGTCAAGGTGAAAGCCTGGGGCTGAAGGGTGACGACGCCGACCTGAGGAGCCTGCGCTGCGGGCGCTGACGCTTCTTCTTTCTTGCAGCCACTGAGCAGGGTTGCCAGGGCGACGGCGGAAACCAGAGCGGTAACGGCTGGCTTGAATTGCATGAGTATCCTCGGGGCGCTGGAGCAGGGAGACGCTCAAGAGTAGTGGAAGAGTCTTGATCCGGATAACAGGTTACCCGGTGGATAAATAGCTTGCTAAGGAATATACTTACATTCATGGTTGTTTGTAAATACCGCTGAGTTGTACTCCGTTACCACTACAGCCCTTGATTAGCTTGATCCGTGAGGCCCCCAGCAGAGGTGCCCCGGAGCCTTCCCGCACGCAGTCTCACGTGTGGGCCAGATGAGGTTGTACTGCCATGGTCCGTCGAACCAAAGAGGAAGCCCAGGAAACTCGCGCCCAGATCATCGAGGCAGCGGAAAAGGCTTTCTACAAGCGCGGGGTCGCGCGAACCACCCTCGCCGACATCGCCGAACTGGCGGGTGTGACGCGCGGGGCGATCTACTGGCACTTCAATAATAAAGCCGAACTGGTGCAGGCGTTGCTCGATAGCCTGCACGAAACCCATGACCATCTTGCACGCGCCAGTGAGAGCGAAGACGAAATGGACCCGCTCGACTGCATGCGCAAGCTGTTGCTGCAGGTGTTCAACGAGCTGGTGCTCGACGCCAGAACCCGGCGTATCAATGAGATTCTGCATCACAAGTGCGAGTTCACCGATGATATGTGCGAAATCCGCCAGCAGCGCCAGGCGGCGGTACTGGATTGCCATAAAGGCATCACCCTGGCCCTTGCCAATGCCGTGCGCCGTGGCCAACTGCCCGAAGGGTTGGACGTGGAGCGCGGGGCGGCTGCGATGTTTTCTTACATCGACGGCCTGATCCGGCGCTGGCTGCTGCTACCCGAAAGCGTGGACTTGCTTGGCGACGGTGAAAAATGGGTTGATGCCGGGCTGGATATGCTGCGCTTGAGCCCGGCGATGCGCAAATAACACTTTGTTAAGGTTTGTGAGGGCATATTTCCCCCTGCTCTCGTGATGGCTGCTAGTGACCGCGTAATTGACGGTCCGGCAGCGCCACCGCTACCAGCACCCCCACCAGCCCGACGACTGCGCTGCCCATCAACAGGTGGCGGAACGTGGTCAGCAAGCGTGCCTGGGTGTGCGGGTCTACCTGACCGGCCTTGAGGCTGCCCAGCAGCGGATTGTCCAGCAGTGCGAAACCGCCCTGGTGCAGCAGGGCGAGCAGCAGGCTGGACATGCACGCCACACCCATGGCGCCCCCAAGCGAGCGGAACAGGTTGGTGGTGCTGGTTGCCACGCCGATGTCCCGACTATCTACCGCACTTTGCGTACCCACCAGCGAAGTCGGAAATTGCAGCCCGCAGGCGATACCGGTGATCAGCATGAACAGCGCACTCAACAGCCCCGCCTGGGGTGGGGTCAGCGCCATGGCGAAGATGGCGCACGGCATCATCAGTGCGCCGGCAAGAATCTGCGGCTTGTAGCGCCCGGTCAGGGAGGTCAGGCGCCCGCCGGTAAATGCACCGATGGGCAAGCCCATGGCCAGGGGCAGCAGGTGCAGGGCCGCACTGTCGGCGCCACTGCCGGTGATGCCCTGGTAGCGCAGGGGCATGAGCATGGTCAGTGAAATGGACTGGAAGCTGGCGAAAAAGATCACCGCCCAGCACAGCACCGCCACCCGGTTGCCGAACAGCGCCAGGGGCAGCAATGGCTCGGCGCATCGGCGTTCATGGGCTACGAACAGGGCCAGGCCCATTACCGCACAGGCGAACAGTGTCAGCACGGCGGGGTCGGCCCAGGCGTGGCCTTGCCCGACCAGGGTTATGCCCAGCAACAGGCTGCCCAGGCCGAGGATCAGCAGCACGGCGCCCAGGTAGTCCACCTGAGCCTGGCGGTGCTGCACCGGCATGCCAGCCAGTGCCCGGTGGATCGCCCAGAGCGCCACCGCCCCCAGTGGCAGGTTGATCCAGAACACCCAGCGCCATGACAGGTATTCGGTCAGCCAGCCGCCCAGCACTGGCCCGGCGACGCTGGCGACCGCGTACATGCTGCTGAAATACCCCTGGTAGCGGCCACGCTCGCGCGGTGGCACGAAATCGCCGATGATCGCCTGGCTTACCGACACCATGCCGCCGGCGCCAACCCCTTGCAGTACCCTGGCCAGTACCAGTTGCTGCATGTCCTGGGCCAGGGCGCAGGCGATCGAGGCCAGGGTGAACAGGCTGATGCCGGTCAGGATCATGCGCCTGCGCCCGTACAGGTCTCCGAGCTTGCCATAGATCGGCACCGCGACGGTCATCGCCACCATGTACCCCGAGATGACCCAGGCCAGCAGGCCGACGTCGTCGAACTGGGCAGAGATGGCCGGGAGCGACACGGCCACGATGGTCTGGTCCAGTGCGCCCAGGAAAATGGCCAGCATCAGGGCGGTGAGCACGTTGCGCAAAGCGGCAGGGGGGAGGGCGGCGGTCACGAATTTACCTTGTCTGTCGATGGCAGGCTTCGACACGCAGTGGTGCGTTGAAGGACGCTGAATTGTAACCCGACTTAGGTAGCTTCCTATGTACTATCAGCATCGCCTATGCAAGATCGGCATTGGCGCATTCATCCAGTGCACCATGGCCGCGTGATATCGTTGGTATGCCAGAAGCCCCAGAGGCCGCGTATTGCACCAGCTTGGTGCGTTATTGCAAGTCATCGCCGAGGTCCCTGGCTCCCGCACCTATTATTCCTCTGCCTGCATGTCGAACATGGCCTTGCGCTGATGGCAAGGTTCGATACAGGTCAGGCAAACCCGATTCAGGGGTCTGTAGTTACCGTTCAAATTTCTTCAATAGTGGAGTGATCATGCCCAAGGCTTCCCATCAAGATCTGCGTTTTGCCTTCCGCGAGCTGCTCGCTTCAGGTTCTTGCTACCACACCGCTTCGGTGTTCGACCCCATGTCGGCGCGCATCGCCTCGGACCTGGGCTTCGAGGTGGGCATTCTGGGTGGTTCGGTTGCCTCGCTGCAGGTGCTGGCTGCACCTGACTTTGCCCTGATCACCCTGAGCGAATTCGTCGAGCAGGCCACCCGCATTGGCCGGGTGGCGCAGCTGCCGGTACTGGCCGACGCGGACCACGGCTATGGCAACGCGTTGAATGTGATGCGTACCGTGATCGAGCTGGAGCGGGCAGGGGTTGCCGCGCTCACCATCGAGGACACGCTGCTGCCCGCGCAGTTCGGGCGCAAATCCACCGACCTGATTTCGGTCGAAGAAGGGGTGGGCAAAATTCGTGCGGCCGTGGAGGCGCGCGTTGACGCGTCGCTGTCGATCATCGCCCGCACCAATGCCGGGGTGCTCAGCACTGAAGAAATCATCGTGCGTACCCAGAGCTACCAGAAGGCCGGTGCCGATGGCATCTGCATGGTGGGGGTAAAGGACTTCGAGCAGCTGGAGCAGATTGCCAGCCACCTGACGGTGCCGCTGATGCTGGTCACCTACGGCAACCCCAACCTGCGCGATGACGAGCGCCTGGCGCGCCTGGGCGTGCGCATCGTGGTCGATGGCCATGCCGCCTACTTCGCGTCGATCAAGGCCACCTACGACTGCCTGCGCCTGCAGCGCGGCCAGCAGAACAAATCGGAAAACCTCAGCGCCACCGAGCTCTCGCACACCTACACCCAGCCTGAGGACTACATCCGCTGGGCCAAGGAGTACATGAGCGTCGAGGAGTGACCTTGCGCCGCTGGCGCGGGGTCAGAGGTCTGCGTCCCACGCCGGCTCGTCCTTGAAGCGCTGCGCAAGAAAATCCAGCATGCTGCGCAGCGTTGCGGGCATGTGCTTGCGCGAGGTGTAGACCGCATTCAGGCTCAGCTCCCGTGGCTTGGCCTTGGGCACCAGGCGAATCAGCTGCCCGTTGCGCAAGGCATCGGCAGCCTGATAGGTGGGCAGCATGGCGATGCCTGCACCGGCAAGTGTGGCCTTCTGCAGCGTCATTGCCTCATTCGCGCTGATATTGCCCGACACGGGTATGGCCACCTGCTGCCCGCCCACCTCGAAATGCCACAGGCCATGGCCGAAGTAGGCATGGGTTAGGCAGTTGTGGCGGGTAAGGTCTTCGACGCGCTGGGGCGCGCCGTGCTCACTGAGGTAGGACGGTGCGGCGCAGATCACCGACCGGCACACGCTGAGCCTGCGGGCAATCAGGTTGGGGTCCAGATCATTGCTGGTGCGTATCGCCAGGTCGATGCGTTCGTCCACCAGGTTGACGGTGCGGTCGAGCATCTGCAACTCCACGTTCACCCCTGGGTAGCGGCGCACGTAATCGGCCACTGCATCGGCCAGCTGAGCCTGGCCAAACGAGGTGCTCACGCTGATGCGCAGCGCACCGCGTGGCGCGTCATCGGGCTGCTGCACGGCGCTTTGCAGGTCTGTGGCCATGGCCAGCATCTGCCGGCAGCGTGGCAGCACCTCCTCGCCGGCGGCGGTAAGGCTCAGCTTGCGCGTGGTGCGCTGCATGAGCCGCGCGCCCACCCAGGCTTCCAGCTCTGCCAGGTAGCGTGACACTACCGGCCGCGACAGTTGCAGATGATCGGCCGCCGCTGATTGGCTACCCAGGTCGACCACGGTGACGAAAACGCGCATTGCGGTAAGGCGGTCCATGATTTGCTCGATTCCAGAAACAAACTATGTCGCAGGATCGCATTTTTTGTACTGGTTACGGCAACTATGCTGTTGGGCATTGCCAATCTGAAAGGTTTCCCCGATGCCCCTTCTCAACCCCTTGCGCGTGATGCTTGTGGCCTGCCTGGCGCTGGCCGGGCAGGCACTGGCTGCAGCCCCTTTGCAGGTGGACGTCTACAACCCCGGCGAGCAGGCCATCTTCCCGGTGAGTTCGGTTATCGTCAGCGGCGAGCACGATGCCGTGCTGGTGGACGCCCAGTTCGGCAAGGCCCAGGCCGAGCAACTGGTGCAGCGCCTGCGCACAAGTGGCAAGCGCCTGACCGCCATCTACATCAGCCATGGCGACCCCGACTACTACTTTGGCCTCGACACGCTGACCCGGGCCTTCCCGCAGGCCAAGGTGCTGGCATCGGCGCCGACCGTGGCGCATATCCGCCAGACCATGGCTGCCAAGCTGGCCTACTGGGGGCCACAAATGGGCGCGGACAAACCTGCAAAGCTGATCGTGCCGCAGGTGCTGGCAGGTGATCGCCTGATGCTGGAAGGCCAGGCCCTGGAGGTGCGCGGCCTGGGCGGGCCGCAACCGGACCGCAGTTACGTCTGGATACCTTCGATCAAGGCCGTGGTGGGCGGGGTGGTGGTGTCTGAAAACATCCATGTGTGGATGGCTGATACCCAATCGGCGCAGTCCCACCAGGCCTGGCTGGCGACCCTGGCCGCTATCGAGGCGCTGGCGCCCGAAACGGTTGTGCCCGGCCACTACCTGGGCACCGGCAGCCGGTCACTGGCAGCTGTGCGTTTCACGGCAGGCTACATACGTGACTTCGATGCCGAAACGGCCAAGGCCCACGATGCTGCGCAACTGATCGACGCCATGAAACAGCGTTACCCGGGGCTGGCCGACGAGAATTCGCTGGCGCTCAGTGCCAAGGTCGCCAAAGGCGAGATGACGTGGTAACCCGAACTTACTGAAGGAGCATGACCCATGAGCAACATAGCAATCATCGGTGCGACTGGCCGTGCCGGCAGCCAGTTAGTGGCGGAAGCCTTGCGCCGTGGCCACAGTGTGTTGGCCATCGCGCGAAACCCATCGGCCTTGCAGGGCCGTGAAGGGGTCAAGGTGCAGCCGCTGGACGTGAACGACAGTGCCGCGTTGCAGGCAGCGCTGACGGGCGTGGACGCGGTGCTCAGCGCTGCACACTTTGCCAGTATCGAACCCGAGGCCATCATTCAGCCGGTCAAGCGCGCAGGTGTGAAGCGGCTGTTGGTGGTCGGTGGCGCCGGTAGCCTGCTGCTGCCTTCCGGGCAGCGGGTAATCGACACCCCGGATTTCCCGGAAGCCTACAAGGCCGAAGCCATTGGTGGGGTGCGGTTTCTTGAGGTGCTGCAGCAAGAACCCGACCTTGACTGGACCTTTCTGTCGCCCTCGGCCGAATTCGTCGAAGGCGAACGTAGCGGGCACTACGTGCTCGGCAAAGACCACTTGCTGATCGGGGCCGACGGCAAAAGCTGGATTACCTTTGCCGATTATGCAATTGCCCTGCTCGATGAACTGGACACCCCCCGGCATTCGCGTCAGCGCTTCACGGCCGGGTACTGATACGCAGGGTCAGTGCTGGCACAGGCCTGCAGCCACGCCAGCAACTCGACCAACCCAGGCGCCAGGCCCTTGGCCTGGCTGACCAGGTAATAGCCCTTGCCGGTCATCACCCTCAAGGCGAACGGCGTACACAGGCGCCCTGCGCGCAGGTCTTCGCCGATCAGCGCCCAGTCACCGATGGCAACGCCCGTGCCTTGCGTAGCCATGGCCATGGCCATGTCCAGCGTCTCGAAATGCTGTTTGTGCCCTCGACCGCTCAGGGTCACCCCGGCGGCCTGCAGCCAGGCATGCCAGTCCCGCTCGTCCCGCGACGGATGCAGCAGCATGTGCTCGCCCAGGTCCTGGGGCTGCAACAAAAGGGGTAGGCCTTCGCGTAGCGACGGCGCGCAGACCGGGGTGAGTTGCTCATCGAACAGCTTGTACGCCCGCAGCCCCTGGGGCGGTGCAGCGCCATAGACCACTGCGGCATCGAAGCCTTCCCGGTGCAGGTCCACGCCATGCTGCACGGTGGTGGTCAGTTCCACCGGCACCTCCGGGCGCAGGGCCTGCCATTGCATCAGGCGCGGCAGCAGCCAGCGCATCACACAGGTCGGCGCCTTGAGTTGCAGGGTGCTGCTGTGCCCAGCCACCTCACGTACACCCTGCTCGATGAGGGTAAACACCTGCTGTACCCGAGGCAGCCAGTCGAGGCCTTCGCGGGTCAGGCTCAGGCCTCTGGCCTGGCGCTGGAACAGCGGGTAACCCAGGTGTGCTTCCAGGGCCGCGATCTGGCGGCTCACAGCCCCTTGGGTGATATGCAGCTGCTGGCCAGCGCGGGTGAAATTGCAGTGCTGGGCGGTGACCAGAAACGTGTGCAGTGCAGGCAGGGGAGGTAAGCGATTCATTGGTAGCAGCCATGATTTCAGGACATGGCAAGTATGTGTATTTTTGCATTGTGCGGGTAGGCCATCGTTGCGTCCAATAAGCCCTTGTCCGAAGCAAGAACAGGGTGGAAGCGCATGGCAACTTGTGGCGAAGTGTTGGTGAAGTGGCTCGAAGCTTATGGCGTGGATCATGTTTTTGGCATTCCCGGTGTGCATACCGTCGAGCTGTACCGTGGCCTGGCGGGTGCTGCCATCACGCACATTACGCCACGCCATGAGCAAGGCGCAGGCTTCATGGCCGACGGGTATGCACGTACCCGGGGACAACCTGGGGTGTGTTTCATCATCACCGGGCCAGGCATGACCAATATCATCACGGCCATGGGCCAGGCCTATGCGGACTCCATCCCGATGCTGGTCATTTCCAGTGTGCAGGCCCGCAACCAACTGGGCGGTGGCCGTGGCAAGCTGCACGAGTTGCCCGATCAGGGCGCACTGGTCGCGGGCGTGGCTGCGTTTTCCCACACCTTGATGAGTGCGGGCGAGCTGCCCGCGGTGCTGGCGCGGGCGTTTGCGGTGTTCGAGGGCGCGCGGCCACGCCCTGTTCACATCGAGATCCCCTTGGACGTGCTGGTCGAGCCTGCCGACCACTTGCTGCCGGCAAGGCCGGTGCGTACCCACAGGGCGGGCCCCGCGCTACAGCCCTTGCACCAGATGGCCGAGCGCCTGGCAGTGGCCAAGCGGCCGCTGCTGCTGGTAGGGGGCGGTGCCCTGGCGGCCAGTGAGGCGCTGGTGCGGTTGGCCGAGCATTTGCAGGCGCCCGTGGCCTTGACCATCAACGCCAAGGGCCTGTTGCCTGCGGCCCACCCGCTGCTGATCGGTTCGACACAGTCGCTGCAGGCCACCCGTGCACTGGTGGCGGAGGCCGATGTAGTGCTTGCCATTGGCACCGAGCTTGGCGAAACCGATTACGACGTGACCTTCCAGGGAGGCTTCGAAATCCCAGGCAGTCTGCTGCGCATTGATATCGACCCTGATCAGACCGTGCGTAACTACATGCCAGCGCTTGCCCTGGTGGCAGACGCCAGGTTGGCCCTGGAGGGGCTGATCGCTGCCCTGCGTGGCCGGCAGCCGGTGTACCAGGCGGGGTGGGGTGCTGGCCGGGTGGCAGCACTGCGCATGGCCGTGGCTCGGCAATGGGACCAGGCTACCTTGAGCCAGACGCGCTTGCTGACAGCCACGCTGCAAAGCTTGCCGGACGCCATTCTGGTGGGCGATTCGACCCAGCCGGTGTACACCGGCAATTTCACCTTGGACATGGACCGACCACGGCGCTGGTTCAATGCATCGACCGGCTACGGCACCCTGGGTTATGCACTGCCTGCCGCGATGGGGGCGTGGCTGGGTAGTGCGGTCAAAAGCCAAGACCGCGCGCCAGCGGTGTGCCTGATTGGCGACGGCGGGTTGCAGTTCACCTTGCCGGAGCTGGCCAGTGCGGTGCAGGCACAGGTGCCGCTGATCGTGCTGTTGTGGAATAACCAGGGCTATGAAGAGATCAAGAAGTACATGGTCAACCGGGCCATCGAGCCGGTCGGGGTAGACATTCATACCCCCGACTTCGTCGCCGTGGCACAGGCGCTGGGGGCGGCGGCTGAACACGTGGCCGATGTGTCGCAATTGCACACAGCGCTGGCCCAGGCGGCCAGACGCAGCGGCCCGACGCTGCTGCACATCGACCAGCAGCAGTGGCAGCAGGCTGTGCCAGGCTGAAGGCCGGCCTAGCCGGCACTGGAGCGCAGGCGTGCCACGTCGCGGATCGGTGGCGCGCCATACAACCGGCTGTATTCGCGGCTGAACTGCGAGGGGCTTTCATAACCCACCCGATAGGCCGCCACGGCGGCTTCCAGCCCGTCATTGAGCATGAGCCTGCGGGCCTCCTGCAGGCGCAGCTGCTTCTGGTACTGCAGCGGGCTCATGGAGGTCACTGCCTTGAAGCGGTGGTGCAAGGTGGAGATGCTGAGGTTGACCTCGCGGGCCAGGTCCTCGATGCGCAGCGGCAGCTGGAAGTTTTCATTGAGCCAGCTGATTGCCTGGCACACCCGGTGGGTCTGGCTGTTGGCCAGGGCGATTTCGTACAGCCGATAGCCTTGGGGCCCGCGCAGTAAACGGTACAGGATTTCCCGGCGAAACAGCGGCGCCAGCATGCCGATATCCCGTGGGCTGTCCAGCAGGCGGATCAGCCGCAACAAGGCATCGAGCAATGCAGCGTCGGTCTTTTCCACATACAAACCCCGCCCCGAGGGCCGGTTAGGCACCAGCATCGGCCCGCTTTCGGCGATCAGCTGGCTGATCTCGGCAGGGTCCAGGTCCATGCGCAGGCCCAGGCTGGGGTTCTGCGGGCTGGCATCGAGCTTTACCGCACTGAGCGGCAAGGTCACCGACACCACCATGTAGTGCAGCGGGTCGTAGGCATATTGCTCGTCGCCCAGAAACAGGCTTTTGCTGCCTTGCGCCAGGATGCACAGCGCAGGTTGGGCCAGCGTGGGCACCGAGCGGACGTTCTCGGTGTAGCGCACCAGGTACAGGTTGTCGATGGCCGAGGCGGGCCCGTGGGGATCGCCGGCATGGCGGCCGATCAGCGCGGCCAGCTCCTGGCGATGGGTTTCCAGATGCGGGTCTAGGGGCGGGGCGGTGGTCATGGTGGCATTCCTCTGCTGACCGACGCAGCATAGGTTTGGGCAACACATGAAGCTAGTCGAATACTGCACGCCGATTGCCTGATCCTGCAGCGCGGCAGGATCAGGCAATCGGCGTGCAGTATTGGCCTAACGTGAACGGCCGGTGGCGCTCTAACCTTGCCAGCCTGGCTTACCCGACCGCCGCTTCAGGGAGATGGTGCAATGACGCTCAAACAACCGGTCACCCACCTTGCTTTCATCCGCGCCAGTAACGGCCGCTCGGCCGAGCTGGGCGCCCGCTTGCGTGACTTGCTCGAACCTTCACTGGGCGCCCCGGGTTGCCTAAGCTTTACCGTGCAGCGCTCCCAGGCCGATGCCGACCTGTGGTTGCTCAGCGGCAGCTGGCAGGACCAGCAGGCGATGAACGGCTACTTCGCCTCGCCTACCCTGCAGGTGTTCGGTGAGCTGGTGCAGGCCGAAGTGGTCAGCAGCCTCGACCTGCACACCTTTGGCTGACCGGTGGCACGCGACAGCCGCGTTGCCGGGCTGCTTGGCGTAACATGACGGCTCTTTCAACCACGCGGAAAGCACTATGGCACGTAGGGAGTTTGCACAGTTCGAGGCGGTTTCGGCGATGGTGCCGGTGGACGGCGGGGGCTACCACGCGGCCATCGCGGTGAAGGCGCTGGGCATGGGCGGCGCACCGCGCTTCCACAAGGTGCTGGAGGGGCAGGTATTCAAGGGCGCCGTGGCTGCCGATGAAGCGGCCACGGCCGAGTTGCAGCGCCTGCGAGGTGTGAGCGGAGCAGGCGAGCTGATCTGGTGATCAGGCCTGCGGCCTGACCATCTTGAACAGGTTGCCCAGTTCGAAATAGTCCGCCGGGCCGCCGCCACGCAGGATGGGTTCGGCGGCAGCGGTGTCGTAGATGCCGTCCTTGAGCAGGTGCTCGGCAATATGCACGGCCACCACCTCGCCCAGGATCAGCCAGCTGGGCACCGGCTGCTGGTCAGCACGCTGCAGTTGCACGATCTGGGTTACCTTGCACTCGAAGGCCACCGGCGTTTCGCCTACCCGCGGCACCTTGACGATGCGCGACGGGGCGGCCGTGAGCCCGCTCAGTTCGAACTCGTTCACTTCCGGCAGTACTGCCGCACAGCTCTGGTTCATCTGCTCGGCCAACGGCCGGGTTGCCAGGTTCCAGACAAACTCCCCAGTCTGCTCAATGTTGTTCAGGCTGTCTTTGCGCCCCACGCTACAGAAACCGATGATCGGCGGGATGTAGTTGAAGGCGTTGAAGAAGCTGTAGGGCGCCAGGTTCAGGCGGCCCTGGCGGTCCTGGGAGGAGATCCAGCCGATCGGGCGGGGGCCAACGATGGCGTTGAAGGGGTCATGCGGCAGGCCGTGGCCTTGTGCGGGTTCGTAGTAGTACATCGGTGCTGGGCTTGCCGGCCCACCTCCTGGGTTGACGGGCCCCTAGTGTGCCAAGGCTGCGGCCGCCTGCAAATCATCAGGCAGCGCTGTAGGGTCAGCTGATGCGATGGCCATGGGTGCGATCGAAGCCATCTTCCGCGAAGCGCTGGGCTCCGGTGCGGTCAAAGCCGTCTTCTGCGTAGCCGGACGCCTGTGCGTGAGGCGCTGCAAAACCGTGCGCCTTGGTCCGGTCGAAACCGTCTTCGGCATAAGCGCCAGCAGCAAACAACGACAGGACGAGGGCAAGAAGGGTGTGGATTTTCATAAGGGTTACTCCAAGGGATGGATGACTGTGTAGGTATGTATCGTATTTTACGCCTACAATATTGATTGTTAAGCGCATAATATTGCGCTAAATAATCGTATTATTAGATATATTGGCGTACTCAAATGCCTGCCTTCGCGTGAGCGGCGGCGGTTCTCAAGGTGCTGGGGCAAATGATTATTCAGCCTGGGCAGTATCTGGCTGTGGAATTAATCGAGTATTAAGGGGTAGGCACAACGAAAAAAGGCGCTCCATCACTGGAGCGCCCTTTTTCGTTGTTACCGGCAGCGATCAGTCGGTGGTGATCCGGGAGTGCTGCTTGGTGTCTTTCATGGTGGCGTACACCAGCAGGGAGCAGGCGATGCACCCTGTGACGTACCAGTAGAACCCGCTCTCCATACCCGCGCTCTTGAACCACAGCGCCACGTATTCAGCGGTCCCACCAAAGATCGACACCGTCAGGGCGTAGGGCAGGCCTACACCCAGGGCGCGGATTTCGGTGGGGAACAGTTCGGCTTTTACCACCGCGTTGATCGAGGTGTAGCCGCTGACGATGATCAGCGCCGCCATGATCAGGAAGAACGCGCCCCACCAGGTCTGGATGGTGTGCAGGGTGCTGAGGATCGGTACGGTGAACAGCGTGCCCAGTACGCCGAAGGCAATCAGGATCGGGCGGCGGCCGATCTTGTCGGACAACCCGCCAATCACCGGTTGCAGGCACATGAACAGGAACAGCGTGGCGGCCGAGATGGTGGTGGAGTCACTGATGCTCATGCCCACCGTATTCACCAGGTACTTCTGCATGTAGGTGGTGTAGGTGTAGAACGCCAGGGTGCCGCCCATGGTCAGGCCGACCACGGTCAGCAGTTCCTTGGGGTGGCGCATCAGGGTGCGCATCAGGCTTTCCTTGGCCTTTTCCTTCTTGGTGAAAGAGGCGGTTTCTTCCATACCGCGACGCAGGTACAAGGCAACCACGGCGCACAGGGCACCGATCACGAACGGTACGCGCCAGCCCCAGGCATACAGCTGCTCGGTGGTCAGGGTCTGTTGCAGGATGATCAGCACTGCCAGGGCGATGAGCTGGCCGGAGATCAGCGTGACGTACTGGAAGCTCGAGAAGAAGCCACGGCGGTCCTTGCTGGCCATTTCACTGAGGTAGGTGGCCGAGGTGCCGTATTCGCCACCCACCGACAAGCCCTGCATCAGGCGCGCAATCACCAGCAGAACGGGGGCAGCAACGCCTATGGTTTCGTAACCGGGGGTAAGGGCGATGACCAGCGAGCCGGCGCACATCAGCAGTACCGACGCCATCAGCGCCGCCTTGCGGCCCTTGCGGTCGGCGTACAGGCCCATCAACCAGCCACCGATGGGGCGCATCAGGAAACCTACGGCGAAGATCGCCGCGGTGTTGAGCAATTGTGCGGTGGAGTCGCCCGCCGGGAAGAATGCCTTGGCGAAGTACAGCGAGAATGCTGCGTAGACGTACCAGTCATACCATTCGACCATGTTGCCGATGGAACCGCTGAAGATCGATTTGAGGCGGCTGGCGGTGGTTTTTTCTGCGGCCGGCGCGTTGGCCGCCCCGGCTGGCAGGGAGGTGGCGTTATCCATCAGGGATACCTTCTCGTTGTTTTTGTGGAGCGCGCCTGGGCGCAGCTGGCACAGGTGATTGCAGAAGGTGTGCCAAACGGGGGCGCTGTGACCCGTCTTTGGGCATTTGAGGGGCGGTAGCCCTTACCAGCACTGCGCCCGGGGTGTGGTCGGTGGCGCAGGCCAACGGCCAGAAGTGGGCGGGCCTGCGCCTTAGACAAGCAAAAATCCGCTCATGGGGCTGGCCAAGTAGGCGGATTTCCGCTTATTGGCTCGACAAGAAATCTTCTCGTAACAAGCCGTGGCGCTGCATCTTTTCGTTGAGGGTGCGCCTGGGAAGCTGCAGGTCGTCCATCACAGCCTTGATCTCGCCCCCATGCTGGCGCAGCGCTGCGCGCAGGCACTGCGCTTCGTAGGCTTCCATGCGCTCGCTCAGGGATTGACCTGCCGGCACAGGGTCAAGGGTGGGTGAGCCAAGCCCTAGCGCATGACGCTCTGCCGCGTTGGCCAGTTCGCGCACGTTGCCCGGCCAGTCATGGGTGAGCAATTGGGCCAACTGTGCACCAGACAGGGGCGCGGCATTGCGGCCCAGCTTGTTGGCAGCGGCGGTGGCAAAGTGTTCGAACAGCACGGCGATGTCTTCCCGCCGTTCGCGCAAAGGCGCCAGGCGCAACTCGGCAACATTCAGCCGGTAGGCAAGGTCTTCGCGAAAGCGCCCTGCCCGTGCCTCTTCGAGCAGGTCGGGTTTGGTGGCCGCGATGATGCGCAGGTCCACGCTGATGCTCTGGTTGGCGCCCAGGCGTTCGATTTTCTGCTCTTGTATCACCCGCAGCAGCTTGGCCTGCTGCGCCAGCGGCATGCTTTCGATCTCGTCGAGAAACACCGTGCCGCCGCTGGCGTACTCCAGCTTGCCAATGCGCTTGCCCTGGGCGCCCGTGAAGGCACCGCTTTCATGGCCGAACAGCTCAGCCTCGAACAACGCTTCCGGAATGGCCGCGCAGTTGAGTGCCACAAAAGGCTTGTCGGCCCGTGGACCAAAGTCATGCAGGCAGCGCGCCACCCGCTCTTTGCCGCTGCCCGTCTCGCCACGGATCAGCACATTGACGGGCAGGCCTGCCAGGTCGAGCAACTGGCGGCGCAGCAACTGCGTGCTTTGAGCCATGCCAATCAAGCTCGCCTCCAGCCGGGTCTTGAGGTCGGCCTGTTCGTGCAGGCGGCGGTTTTCCAGTACCAGCTGGCGTTTCTCCAGGGCGCGGCGCAGGCTGCCCAGCAGGTGTTGCGGGGTGAATGGCTTTTCCAGGAAGTCATAAGCACCGCTGCGCATGGCGTCCACGGCCATTGGCACATCGCCATGGCCGGTCAGCAGGATCACAGGCAGGTCGGGGTCGGCTGCCTGCAGGCGTTCCAGCAACTGCAGGCCATCCATGCCCGGCATGCGGACGTCGCTGATGACCACCCCGGGGAAGTGCGCTGGCAGCTGCGCCAGGCACTCGTCGGCACGGGCGAACAGCTGCACATTGAAACCGGACAGGCTCAGCCACTGCTCCACAGCGCTACGGATGCTGGCCTCATCGTCGATGACGATCACTGAATTCATCATGCGGGCTCCAGGTCACGGGGCAGGGTGAGGCTAAGGCAAGCGCCGCCGGGCACGTTTTCGGCCTGTAGCCGGCCACCTGCGTCATGCACGATGCCATAGGATATCGCCAGGCCAAGCCCCAGGCCTTCGCCTACGGGTTTGGTGGTGAAGAACGGCTCAAAGATTCTGGCCAGGTCGGCCTCGGCGATACCACCGCCCGAGTCCAGAATACTCAGGCGCCACAGCCCGGCCTGCGGTTCTATGCGGATTTCAAGGCGGCGGTAGCCCTTGTTGGCCATGGCGTCCAGGGCGTTGCGCAACAGGTTGATCAACACCTGTTCCAGGCGGATGGCATCGCCCCGCACCCAGGCCGGGCGCGCCAGGTACAGGGCCAGCTGGATGCCTTCACTGTGGATGCGGGTTTCCAGCAGGTGCAGGGCCTGGTCGACCACGGTGGCCAGGTCCAGCCGCTCGCGCAGGCCACCCGGGCTGTTGCGGGCGAATGTTTTCAGGTGGCTGGTGAGGGACGCCATGCGGGTCAGCATCTGCTCCAGGGGTTCGAGGGCCTGGCGCGCTTCATCGTAGCGCCCATGGTCCAGCAGCAGGCGCAGGGTTTCCAGTTGCATGCGCTGGGTCGTCAGCGGCTGGTTGATCTCATGGGCCATGGCCGCAGACATCTGCCCCAGTGCCGCCAGTTTTGCCGTTTGTACCAGCCCTTCCTGGGCGGTGCGCAGCTCCCGGGTGCGCTCCTCGACCTGGCGCTCAAGCTCGGCGCGGCTGCGCTGGCGCAGGCGGGCAATACGCAGGCGCTGGCTGACGAACAGCGCCGCGAACACCAGGCTGAGCCACACGGCAGCGGCGCCCAGTGCCGCATTGCGGGCATCCGGGCCTACCTGGGGCTTGCGCAGCAGGTGCAGGGCCCAGCGTTCGCTCTCCAGCGGCAGGGTTTCCCACAGGTAATCGGCGCTGCCCTGGGGGCCTTGCACGCGGCTGAGGGTGCTGTTGGCGGCAAACCGGGTGAGCACCTGATGGGGCAGGGGCACAAGGGGTTGCTTGTCGTACTGACGGGTTTCAGCCAGTTCGGCACGGTCGGCGCCGGTCAGCGGCTGCAGTTCCCGGTAGCGCCAGCCGTCCTGGTTGGCAATGAAGGTGATGCCGCGGGCATCGCTGACCAACAGAATGTCGCTGCCTTGGCGCCACTCACGCTCAAGCTCTGGAAACTCCAGTTTTACAACCATGGCGCCGAGAAAGCGGCCCTGTTCGTCGAGCACCGCGCTCGACAGAAAATACCCCGGTACGCCACTGGTCACACCCACCGCGTAGAAGCGACCGTTACCCTGGTTGCGGGTCTGGGTGAAATAGGGCCTGAAGCCATAGTTGGAGCCCACGTAGCTGGTGGGTAGCCGCCAGTTGCTAGCGGCGATGGCCAACCCGGTGCGGTCGAGCAATTCGAGGGTGGACGAGTTGGCCGCGCCGTTGATCCTTTCAAGCTTCCGGTTCAGGGCATTTTGCACCTGGTCGTCGACAGGGCCGCGCAAGGCGGCGATCAGTTCCGGGTCCAGTGCCAGCACCGCAGGCAGCGCCCTGTAACGGTCGATCAGGGTGTGCAGGGTATTGGCGTACAGGCCCAACTGCTGGCTGGCAAGCCGGGCGTCGGCCTCCATGGCCTGACGCTTGGCGTGGTGCATGGCCCAGCCCGCGCTCAGCACGGTGCCCAGCACGATCAGCAAGGTGATCAGCCCCAAACGCAGGGCGCGGAAGGTGAAGGGCATCGGGTCAGGTCCGGTGGTTGGCTATCGGGGCGGCCTACTCAGTCAAAGCAACTCGAAGTCCTGTTGCTGCACCGCCTCGGCGTCCAGCCCTACCTGCACGTTGAACTCACCCGGCTCGGCAACCCGCTGCAGTTGGCCATTATAGAACTTCAGGTCGTCTTCGCTGATGGCGAAGGTCAACTGCCGCGATTCGCCGGGCTGCAGCATCACCTTCTGGAAATGCTTCAGCTCTTTGACTGGCCGGCTCATCGACGCGGTTACATCCTGCAGGTACAGCTGCACCACGGTCTCGCCGGCAACCTTGCCGGTGTTTTTCACCGTCACCTTGGCCTGCAGGGTATCGCCGCGCTTGAACTGCTTGTGCGAAAGGTCAAGCCCCGACAGTTCGAACCGGGTGTAGCTCAAGCCGTAACCGAATGGGTAAAGCGGGCCATTGGGTTCCTCGAAGTACTGCGAGGTGTAGTTGCCCGGCTTGCCCGGCGTGAACGGCCGGCCGATACGGGTGTGGTTGTAGTACATGGGGATCTGCCCGACAGACCGCGGGAAGGTGATGGGGAGCCTGCCGGACGGGTTGTAGTCACCGAACAGCACATCGGCGATGGCGTTACCCCCTTCGGTGCCGGCAAACCAGGTTTCCAGAATGGCGTCAGCCTGCTCGCGCTCCCAGCCGATGGACAGCGGGCGGCCGTTCATCAGCACCAGTACCAGCGGTTTACCGGTAGCCTTCAACGCCTTGATCAGTTCTCGCTGGCTGGCCGGGATCTCGAGGGTGGTGCGGCTGGACGACTCGTGGGACATACCACGCGATTCGCCGACCACCGCCACCACCACGTCCGACTGCTCGGCCGCCTTGACCGCTTCGTCGATCAGCACCGCAGGTGGCCGTGGGTCGTCGACGATTTCCGGGGCATCGAAGTTCAGGAAATTCAGGTAGTCGAGAATCGCCTTGTCACCGGTCACATTGGCGCCCTTGGCGTAGACCAGCTTGGCCTTGCCCTCCACGGCCCGGCGCAGGCCTTCGCGCACGGTGACCGAATGTTCAGGCCTGCCATCGGCAGCCCAACTGCCCATCATGTCAATGGGGGCGTCGGCCAGTGGGCCGACCAAGGCGATGGTGCCGGCTTTTTTAAGCGGCAGCGCCTGGTTACGGTTTTCCAGCAGCACCAGGCTGCGCCGCGCCACGTCCCGTGCGGCCTCGCGGTGCAGGCGGTCGTTGCCGTAGTAGTCCTTGAGGTCGGTTTCAGCGTTGCCGATACGCACGTACGGGTCCTTGAACAGGCCCATGTCGTACTTGGCACCGAGCACTTCACGCACGGCCTGGTCCAGCTCGCCCTGGCTGACCTCGCCGGTTTTCAGCAAACCTGGCAGTTCCTGGCCGTACAGGGTGTCGTTCATGCTCATGTCGATACCGGCCTTGATCGCCAGCTTGGCGGCTTCACGGCCATCGCGGGCGACACCGTGGCGGATCAGCTCCTGGATGGCCCCATGGTCGCTGATGGTGACACCTTTGAAGCCCCACTCCTTGCGCAGCACATCGTTCATCAGCCAGGTGTTGGAGGTGGCCGGCACGCCGTTGATCGAGTTCAGCGCCACCATGACGCCGCCAGCCCCGGCATCCAGCGCGGCGCGGTAGGGCGGCAGGTAGTCGTTGTACATTTTGGGCAAGCTCATATCGACTGTGTTGTAGTCGCGCCCGCCTTCCACGGCGCCGTACAGGGCGAAGTGCTTGACGATGGCCATGATGCTGTCGGGGTTGGCCGGGCTGCTGCCCTGGAATGCGCGCACCATCACCTGGCCGATTTTCGAGGTCAGGTAGGTGTCTTCGCCGAAGCCTTCGCTGGTGCGGCCCCAGCGTGGGTCACGGGCGATGTCGACCATCGGCGCGAAGGTCATGTCCAGCGCATCGGCCGCCGCTTCGATGGCGGCCGTGCGGCCAACCTTGGCGACGGCGTCCATGTCCCAGGTGGCAGCCATACCCAGGCCGATAGGGAAGATGGTGCGCTCGCCGTGGATGGTGTCATAGGCGAAGAACATCGGGATCTTCAGCCGGCTGCGCATGGCCGCGTCCTGCATCGGGCGGTTTTCCGGGGCCGTGCGTGAGTTGAAGGTGCCACCGATGCGGCCGGCGGCGATTTCTTCGCGGATCTTCTCGCGGGGCATTTCCGGGCTGATGCTGATCAGGCGCATCTGGCCGATCTTCTCGGCCTCGGTCATCTGGCTGACCAGGTGATCGATGAACGCCCGTTTGTCTTCAAGGGGCGGCGCGGGTGTGGCGGCAAGTGCCGCCTGGCTGGCAAGGCCCATGGCCAGGCCCAGCAAAGACAGTTTCATCAATGAATTCCGTTGAGGGCCTGTGCCGTATCCAGCGTGATACGTGCGCGGCCGAAGTTTTCGGGCGGCTATTGTTGTACGATTTGCAGGCATCTCTTCCAGCGGCGGATTATGCCTGAATATCTCGCCCGCGGACGAAGCCCCGCAAGCCGGGACAACAACTATAAGAACGCTCAAGAGAACGACGGCATGACCCCTCTCGACCTGTACCATCAGCGCCAGATCGCCGAAGCCATTGCCCGTGCCGAGCAGCGCACCGACGCCGAGCTGGTCACGGTGCTGGCCCGGCGCGCCGATGACTATGCCTACCTGCCGCTGTTCTGGGCAGCCCTGTTGGCGCTGGCGGTGCCTGGCATGCTGCATTGGCTGCTGGGCTGGCCCAGCGTGCGCGGCCTGATCGTCGCCAACGCCCTGCTGTTCATCGTGTTGTGCCTGCTGCTGCGCAGCCCGCACGTTGCCAGCCGGCTGACGCCGCGGGTATTGCGGCGCTTGCGTGCTTCGCGGCTGGCCCGGCAGCAATTTCGCGTGCTCAACCTGCAACGCACGGTAGGCGCCACCGGCGTGCTGATCTTCGTCAGCGAGGCGGAGCAACATGCCGAGATCCTGGCCGACCACGGCGTCGCGTGCTTTCTCGACGGTGCAGCCCGCGGGGCCCTCGTCGCTCGCCTGGCCGAGCAGGTACGCGGTGGCCAGACCCTGCAGGGTTTTGTCGAATGCATCGATGCGTGTGCAGAACTGCTGGGCCAGCATGTGCCGCCTACCCATGCCCGCAACCAGTTGCCCAACCGGCTGGTGATCCTCGACTAGCGCGCCAGCGGGCGAAGGCGACAAGGTGTAGAATGCGCTCCCCGCTATTCGAGGCACCGTTTTCCCATGTCTGCCAGTCCCTCCACGCCGGATGCGCGCGTCCAGTTTCTCGACCTGCTCGGCACTGCCCTGCAGGGCAACACGCTGGTAAAGCTGGTGCTGGCGCGCCCTGTGGGTGCCGACCCGACCTTGCAACGCATCATTGCCAAGCCGCTGTCTGTGAAGGGCCAGCCGTGCCTGTCGCTGGTCTATCGCCACCAGACCCGCGACATCACCCGCAACCTGCCCTCAGAGCAGGCGCTGGCGTTGGTGGCCGAGCTGCTGCCGGGCAGTTTTCGCAATGCGCACCTGTTCGATGCCGAGGGGGAGGTGCAGCTTGCCTTCAGCAAGAAAGGCAAGCCCATGCTGCAGCGTCACGGCGCGCAGGCTCCGCGAGAAGCGGTGGTGGATAACGGCCATGACCGGGAGAAGAAGCGTTACCTGACGCTGTCCCGGCCGTTCCTGCGCGACCTGGGGGTTACCGACGCCCATGGCGCGCTCATCCCGTCGATGTCGCGCAAGTGGAAGCAGATCAACAAGTTCATCGAGGTGTTCGACCACGCCCTGGCCAGCGCCCCGGTACCGGCCGGGCAGACCTTGCGGGTGGCAGACTTTGGTTCTGGCAAGGGCTACCTGACCTTTGCCATGCACGATTACCTGCGCAATACCCTGGCCCGTGAGGCAAAGGTGACCGGGGTGGAACTGCGCCAGGACATGGTCGAGCTGTGCAACGCCGCCGCTGGCCGCCTGGAGCACCCGGGCCTGGAGTTCCAGTGTGGCGATGTGCGCAGCGTGGTGCCCGAAGCCATCGAGGTGATGATCGCCCTGCATGCCTGCGATATCGCTACGGACTATGCCATCCACACAGGTATCCGTTGCAACGCCGCGATCATCATGTGCTCCCCGTGCTGCCACAAGCAGGTGCGCCCGCAACTGCAAAGCCCGGGGCTGCTGCAACCCATGTTGCAATACGGCCTGCACCTGGGCCAGCAGGCCGAGATGCTCACCGACAGCCTGCGCGCGCTGTACCTGGAGGCCTGTGGTTACGAGACCAAGGTGTTCGAGTTCATCTCGCTGGAGCACACCAACAAGAACAAGATGATTCTTGCGGTGAAACGGCGGCAGCCCGTGGGCAACGGTGCGCTGTTGGAGAAGATTGCCCAGCTCAAGGCATTCTACGGCGTGCAGGAGCATTGCCTGGAGACGCTTCTGCGGGCGGACAGGCTGCTTTAACACCCCATGCTCGTACGAAAGATGTAGGAGCGAGCGTAGCTCGCGATGCGCCGCGCGGGCGGCGCTCGATTTCGCAGGCGCTGCACCTGGAAAGGCGAACACCTCCCAGC
>NZ_JACVVF010000054.1:0-29392 GCF_016648095.1 Pseudomonas sp. S32 | reverse complement strand
CCTGTTACCGCCGTGAAAGGGCGGTGTCCTAGGCCACTAGACGAAGGGGACACGCTGCTGGCATTGCTGCCTGCTTTCACTACCTGCCGTGTTTCGCTGTGTGCTTTACGCTGCAAGTGGCGCGCATTCTATGGATGCTTCGTTGAGGCGTCAACCCCTTTGTAGAAATTTATTTAAATCAATGACTTCCGGGTTTCCACAATGCCCTTGAGGCAGGCCCTGATGCGTGTACGTTGATTTTTTGGCGTCAGGTCGGCGTTAATGTGCCAGCATGCAGTTCTGGGGCAGGCTGCCGATAAAAGGGAACCCGGTCAGGGGGCCTCGCGAGCAGGCTCGCCCCTACCCTAAGGCAACCTTTTTCATGAGGCATACACGGTGACACCACTTCTGATCACACTGCTCATCGTGGCGGGCATCGCGCTGCTGATCCTGATCGGCTACCTGAACAATGTCGTGGAGAACGGCAAGCTCGAGCGGGCCCGGATGAAGATCGAGCTGGCCGACCGCCTGCGCCGTTGCGGCGAGATCACCGAAACCTTCCCCGGCCAGTTCATGACGCCAGGGCTAAAACTGCTGCTGACCCGCCTGGAGCTCAACCTCAACCAGCGCCAGCTGGGTGTGGACAAGCACAACGCCCAGCTCAAGGCCCGTATCGCCGAACTGGATGCCTTGATCGCACAAGGCGACAAGATCCCGGTCAACAACCCGCCCAACCCAATCCTTACCGAGGTCAAGGCCAAGGATGTGCGCTTTCTGCTCGAGGCACTGCACAACCAGATCACCCGCGCGGCGCAGGAAGGCTTCTTGCCTGCCCCTGAAGCCAAGCATTGGCTGAAGGAAATCCGCCACATCCTGGTGCTGCTGCATATCGAGTTCTTCAATAACCTGGGGCAACAGGCCCTGCAGAACGAACAGCCCGGCCAGGCGCGCCTGGCCTTCGAGCGTGGTGTGCAGTACCTGCGCAAGCAGCCAGAACCCAAGCTATACGAAGAGCAACTGACGTACCTGGAGAAACTGCTGGCCCGGGTGAACGCCCAGGTGCTGGACCAGTTGGCGCCTGCCGAGAACGAAGAGAACGAGCTGACTGAAGGCCTGAAGACCGACGACGAGGAAACCTGGAAGAAGAAGGCCATGTACGACTGACCCCCATGCCTGCACGGGCGCTGCGCTAGCGCCCAGTACAGGCGATTGGCCGGTCAGCAGTCTGTCAGTTCGAGGAAGATGGCGGCCAGGCGCTCAAGCCCTGCCTGGTCCGCTTCACTGAAACGCCCAATGGACGGACTGTCCAGGTCCAGCACCCCAATCAGGCGGCCGCCCTTGATCAGCGGGATGACCAGTTCGCTGTTGGAAGCGCTGTCACAGGCAATATGCCCCGGGAAGGCGTGTACATCCTCCACCCGCTGGGTTTTACCGGTGGCCGCGGCCGCGCCGCATACCCCCTTGCTGAACGGAATGCGCACGCAGGCTACCTGCCCCTGAAACGGGCCAAGCACCAGTTCCTGGTTGCGGTTCAGATAGAAGCCGGCCCAGTTCAGGTCCTCGACCTGGTGGTAGAGAAACGCCGAAAACTGTGCGGCGTTGGCGATGAAGTCACGCTCGTCGGCAAACAGCGCCTGCACTTGCGCCGCCATCAGGGCATAGCCGTCCAGGCCCGTGCCAGTGGCTTTGAGGTCGATCATTTACTTTGCTCCAGCAATTGCAGCCCAACCCAGTAGCGGGCGAACTGATAGGCACAACGGCCATTACGGTTACCGCGGCCGGTCGCCCAGCGCACGGCGAGTATGTCGAGTTGTTCGTCACGCTGCCAGGCCAGGCCCGCAGGCCGCGCCAACTGCTCGATCCAGTGCTCGACCACATTCAGGAAGTGGCCCTGGGTAAACGGGTAGAACGACAGCCACAGGCCGAAGCGGTCAGACAGGGCAATCTTGTCCTCCACCGCTTCGCTGGGGTGCAGCTCCCCGTCCACGCGCTTCCAGTTCTCGTTGTCGCTCTCTTTTTCCGGCACCAGGTGGCGGCGGTTGGAGGTGGCGTAGAGCAGCACGTTGTCGGGTGCCTGCTCCAGCGAGCCATCGAGCACGCTTTTAAGCACCCGGTAATCACCCTCCCCGGCCTCGAACGACAGGTCGTCACAAAACAGCACAAAGCGTTGTGGCAGCGCGTGCAGCAGTTCCACCACCCGAGGCAGATCGGCCAGGTGGTCGCGTTCGATTTCGATCAGGCGCAGGCCGGCCCCGGCGTGTTCGGCCAGCAGAGCACGCACCAGCGAAGACTTGCCAGTGCCGCGCGAGCCCCACAGCAGCGCATGGTTGGCGGGCAGGCCCTGGATGAATTGATGGGTATTGCGGCCCAGTTGCTCGCGCTGCTGGTCGACGCCGATCAGGTCGCTGAGGCGGATGTCCAGGCTGACCTCAAGGGGCAGCAGGTAACCGCTGCGCCCGTCGCGCTGCCAGCGTGCGGCCAGGGTGGTAGACCAGTCGATAGCCGGGCGCTCGGCCGGCAACAGGGGTTCGAGGCGCGCCAGCACCGATTCGGCGCGGTCCAGGAAAGCGATCAAGCGGGCGTCCATGACGACTCCTGAAAAGGGGGGGACAGACCAATCAAGCCTGAATGGGTGACAAGCCCACCAGCAGCCGAGGTTGATCGGCTATGCTTGCGCAGCGCAAGGCACGTAGAACCGGCTCGGGACCCATGGATATCAAGTTCACCAATCGCCTGTCATACAAGCAAGCCCGGTTGACAGTCCTGGTCGGCTTCATCCTGGGAACATTGCTCAGTCTCATCCAGATCGGCATCGATTATGCCAGTGAGGACGCGTCGATCAACCGTGAAGTGCGCGCCCTGCTGCAAATCAGCCACAACACCGCCTCGCGCATTGCCTACAACATCGATTCGGAACTGGCCCTGGAGCTGACGCGCGGGCTGCTGCAGTCTCCGGCAATCATCCGTGCACGCCTGATCGACAACAACGAAACGGTGCTGGCCGATGTGGAACGGCCGCGCCAGCAGGACCGTTACCGTCCGCTCAGCGACTTCCTGTTCGGCGAGCAGCGCCAACTGCGCGAGCGCCTGTTTCTGACCCATATGCCCGAGGAATACCTGGGCACGCTATACCTGGACGTAGACACCTACACCTTCGGCCGGCGCTTTCTGGACCGGGCCGGCATCACCCTGCTGACCGGCTTCGCCCGTAGCCTGGTACTGACGGGCATCCTGCTGGCGCTGTTCTACATGATGCTGACCAAGCCCCTGGTCACGGTGATTGCTGCCCTCAGCGGCAGCGACCCGCGCAAGCCAAGGCAAACCCGCGTGCAGTGCCCATCCGGCCACGAGCATGACGAGATCGGCGTGCTGGTGAAAGTGGCCAACCAGCAATTCGTCAGCATGGCGACCGAGATCGAACAGCGGCGCACTGCCGAAAACCGCCTTACGCAATACCTGAACGAGCTGGAAGACATCGTCTCGGCCCGCACCGACGAGCTCAAGGCCACTAACAGTAGCCTGAGCCTGTCCAACCAGGAGCTGGAACAGGCGCGCCGCCGGGCACTGGACATGGCGCAGGCACGCGCTGCGTTTCTCGCCAACATGAGCCACGAGATCCGCACCCCGCTCAATGGCATGCTCGGCATGATCGCCCTGGCCCTGGATAACCCTTCACCGGAAGAGCAGCGCCAGCAACTGGCCATTGCCCATGACTCCGGCAAGGTACTGGTCGAATTGCTCAACGATATCCTCGACCTGTCCAAGTTCGACGCCGGGCAACTGGAGCTGGAGCGCATCGCCTTCGACATGGCTTCCATGGTCGAGGACACGGCCAGCCTTTTGTCGCAGAACACTGCGCAAAGCGTGGAACTGACCTGCCTTATTGCCCGCGACTTCCCTGCCAGCGTGCTAGGCGACCCTACACGGGTGCGGCAGATCGTCAGCAACCTGTTGTCCAACGCACTCAAGTTCACCCGCTTTGGCCGCGTGGACGTGCACCTGGTGGCCATCGTCGGCGGCGTACGTCTGGAAGTACGTGACACCGGCATCGGTATCCCCGAAGAGGCTCAGGCGCGGATTTTCCAGCCCTTCACCCAGGCCGGTGCCGGCATTACCCGCCAGTACGGCGGCACGGGCCTGGGGCTGGCACTGACGCGCAACCTCTGCAAAGCCATGCATGGCCACCTGCATATCAAATCCGAGCCGGGTTTTGGCAGCCGCTTTACCGCCGAACTGCCCTTGGTCGAATATGCCAGCGCCATCCAGCCGGCAGCTCTACACGGCAACGTGGCGGCACTCAGCGCGAGTGGCAGCGGGCTGCACGAACTGCTCGAGGGCCTGTTGCCCGGCTGGGGGCTGAGCTATCAACGGCATGACGATGCCGCCACCCTGCCGGGCAACATCGACCTGCTGATCGTCGACGACGTGCAGGCACTGGCTGCAGTGCGCAAGGCCATGCCAACCCCGATCCTGCTGGTGACCGCCTACGGCAACTTTCTACCCGGCGAGCAGGCCCTTGCCCTCGCCCCCCTGCACCAGTTGGCACGGCCACTTGCGCGGGCCGCGCTCTACCAGACCCTGCGCCGCATCCTGCAGGGGCAGGAGGCCGAGCACCCCCTGGCCAGCCCCGCCGCCACCCCGGCGCAAGGCCGGGCGCGCATCCTGCTGGTAGAAGACAACCCGGTCAACCAGCTGGTGGCCAAGGGCATGCTGGCCAAGCTGGGCTGCCAGGTGCAACTGGCCACCCAAGGTGCCGAGGCGCTGACCCTGCTGGAACAGCAAGCCTTCGACCTGGTATTGATGGACTGCAACATGCCGGTGATGGATGGCTACGAGGCCACCCGCCACATTCGCCAGAGCGGACGCTGGCCCAACCTCCCGATCGTTGCGCTTACCGCCAACGCCATGCCCGAAGAGCGCGAGCGTTGCCGTGCAGCGGGCATGGACGACTACCTGGCCAAGCCGTTCCGCCGCGAAGACTTGCAGGCACTGATCGACCAGTGGGTACCGCTCAACGGCTGAGCAGGCGTTCGATATCGGCTTCGAGCGCCTGAGGCTTGGTGGTGGGTGCATAACGCACCACCTGGCCCGTGGCCGGGTCCACCAGAAACTTGGTGAAGTTCCACTTGATCTTCTGGCTGCCCAAAATGCCAGGGGCACGCTGCTTGAGTTCGACGAACAGCGGGTGGGTGCCGGGGCCGTTGACCTCGACCTTGCGAAACAGCGGGAAGCTCACGCCAAAATTGCGCTCGCAAAACTGCGCGATGTCCCGCGCCTCGCCTGGCTCCTGCTTGCCAAACTGGTTGCAGGGAAAGCCCAGTACCACCAGCCCGCGGTCGCGATAGGCCTGCCACAGCTGCTCCAGGCCTTTGTATTGCGGGGTAAAGCCGCACTGGCTGGCGGTATTGACCACCAGCAGCGCTTTGCCAGGGAAGTCGCTCAGCTGCTTGTGCTCGCCGCCCAGGGTCACACAGGGAATGTCCAGCTTCAAAGCTGCCATGATCGGGGCTCCGTTCAGTCGCGGGGGCGCAGGTCGATGCACACCGAGTTGATGCAGTAGCGCAGGCCGGTAGGTGCCGGGCCATCGGGGAACACATGGCCCAGGTGCGCATCACAGCGCGCACAGGTGACCTCGGTGCGGATCATGCCGTGGGACGTGTCGCGGATCTCGATCATGGCGCTGTCTTCTATCGGCGCGTAGAAGCTGGGCCAGCCACAACCGGAATCGAATTTGGTCTGCGCATCGAACAGCGCCAGCCCGCAGCAGATGCAGTGGTAGATGCCATCGCGGCGTTCGCTGTTGTACTTGCCGCTGAAGGGCCGCTCGGTGCCCTTGAGCCGGCACACCTGGTATTGCTCGGGGTCGAGCATCGAGCGCCATTGTTCCAGGGTTTTCTCGATCTTTTGCATGGGGGTACCTCGGCAGGCTTAATTTCACCGTACGCCGTCTTTTCCGGGGCGCGGGTGGCACGTATATTAGTTGGCTTCGTGTGCCAGGCGTTCAGTCTGGCACCCGCTTTGTGCCCTTACAAACCTTTCGGCAGGGCGTAGCGCGTTTTCTCAATCGGGATTCCATCATGCAGTTCAGCAAATCGAACAAGCTCGCCAATGTCTGCTACGACATTCGCGGCCCAGTGCTCAAGCACGCCAAGCGCCTGGAAGAGGAAGGCCACCGCATCCTCAAGCTGAACATCGGCAACCCGGCGCCGTTTGGCTTCGAAGCGCCGGATGAAATCCTTCAGGACGTGATCCGCAACCTGCCCACTGCCCAGGGCTACAGCGATTCCAAGGGCCTGTTCAGTGCCCGCAAGGCGGTGATGCAGTACTGCCAGCAAAAGGGCATCGAAGGCGTCGGCATCGAGGACATCTACCTGGGCAACGGGGTGTCCGAACTCATCGTCATGTCGATGCAGGCCTTGCTCAACAACGGTGACGAGGTGCTGATCCCGGCGCCCGACTACCCGCTGTGGACCGCAGCCGTGAGCCTGGCAGGCGGCAAGCCGGTGCATTACCTGTGCGACGAGCAGGCTGACTGGTTCCCCGACCTTGCCGACATCAAGGCCAAAATCACCCCGAACACCAAGGCACTGGTCATTATCAACCCCAACAACCCCACGGGCGCGGTGTATTCCACCGAGCTGCTGCGCGGCATGCTGGAGCTGGCACGCCAGCACAACCTGGTGGTGTTCTCGGACGAGATCTACGACAAGATCCTCTATGACGAAGCGGTGCACATCAGCACCGCTTCGTTGGCCCCCGACCTGCTGTGCCTCACCTTCAACGGGTTGTCCAAGTCGTACCGGGTGGCGGGTTTCCGTTCTGGCTGGTTGATCATCTCGGGCCCCAAACACAATGCCCAGAGCTACATCGAAGGCATCGACATGCTGGCCAACATGCGCCTGTGTGCCAACGTGCCAGCCCAGCATGCCATCCAGACTGCGCTGGGCGGTTACCAGAGCATCAACGACCTGGTGTTGCCGCCGGGGCGCTTGCTGGAGCAGCGCAACCGTACCTACGAGCTGCTCAACGACATCCCCGGGGTGAGCTGCGTGAAGCCGATGGGCGCGCTATACGCCTTCCCGCGCATCGACCCCAAGGTCTGCCCGATCTTCAACGACGAGAAGTTCGTGCTGGACCTGCTGCTGGCTGAAAAACTGCTGATTGTGCAGGGCACTGCCTTCAATTGGCCGTGGCCAGACCACTTCCGCGTAGTGACGTTGCCACGGGTGGATGACCTGGAAGCGGCGATTGGGCGGATCGGGAATTTCCTCAAGGGGTATTCGCAGTAGGGTGTGACGGTTTTTCGGGGGGTGGCGCGTGGATGGCGCGCCGCGCTCGACCTCGACTTCACAGCAGCGCCTTAGACAAGCCATGTTTCTTACATCCTGCAACGCTCTATCCCACAGCCACTACCCCCGCCTCTGCCATACTCCGCCATACACAGTTTGAAATAGTCCGCCGATTGAATCGGAACGGCAGGCCCCTTATATACCCCGCAGTAAGCGACAATTCATCCGTCAGGAGAACGTAACAACCATGATGCGCATTCTGTTGTTTGTGGCCACCAACCTTGCGGTGGTGCTGGTTGCAAGCATTACTCTGAGCCTGTTCGGTTTCAACGGGTTCATGGCCGCCAATGGGGTTGACCTGAACCTCAGCAGCTTGCTGGTGTTCTGTGCAGTCTTCGGCTTTGCCGGCTCCCTCGTTTCGCTGTTCATCTCCAAGTGGATGGCGAAGATGTCTACCGGTACGCAAATCATCAGCCAGCCACGCACCCGTCACGAGCAGTGGCTGCTGCAAACGGTCGAAGAGCTGTCCCGCGAGGCCGGTATCAAGATGCCCGAGGTGGGTATCTTCCCGGCTTACGAGGCCAACGCCTTCGCCACCGGCTGGAACCGTAACGACGCCCTGGTGGCCGTGTCCCAAGGTTTGCTGGAGCGTTTCTCGCCTGATGAAGTGCGTGCCGTACTGGCCCACGAAATCGGCCACGTCGCCAACGGCGACATGGTCACCCTGGCGCTGGTGCAGGGCGTGGTGAACACCTTCGTGATGTTCTTCGCCCGTATCATCGGCAACTTCGTCGACAAGGTGATCTTCAAGAACGAAGAGGGCCAGGGCATCGCCTACTACGTGGCCACTATCGTTGCAGAGCTGGTGCTGGGCATTCTGGCCAGCATCATCGTGATGTGGTTCTCGCGCCGCCGCGAGTACCGTGCCGATGAGGCCGGTGCTAACCTGGCTGGCACCTCTGCAATGATCGGCGCGCTGCAGCGCCTGCGTGTGGAGCAAGGCCTACCAGTGCACATGCCCGATACCATGAAGGCCTTCGGCATCAATGGCGGCCTCAAACAAGGCCTGGCCGGGTTGCTGATGAGCCACCCACCCTTGGAAGACCGCATCGACGCCCTGCGCCGTCGCGGCTGACCCAGCAGCCAATGCATTGAGGGCGACTACGGTCGCCCTTTTTGTTGCGCCAGTGCCGGCCCATTCGTCCACCCTGTGGGAGCGGGTTCACCCGCGAATGGGCCGGCACTGGCAACCCAGCATTACCTGCTGACCTTGTACACCCGCTCAAGCAGACTCGGCACCCCGGCCTGCTGAAACTTGGGGTTCCCCTCAATGACCTCAGCCTGCTCCAACACCTCCACCTGCCAGCCAGCGAACCCCTGCCGCAACTCGTCATCACCCACCGAGAACGGTGGGCCGCCCAGCAGCGACTGGTCGTAATCAAAGGTCACGACCAAGCCACGACAGCTTTCCCGCAACAGGGCCGAAAGCGCCTGCAGGTAGCCCGTGCGCATGGCAACCGGCAGGGCAATCAGTGCGGCGCGATCATAAAACGCTGCACAGCCCTGGACGTCCTGGGCCTGCAGCGCAAAGAAATCCCCGCACCACAACTCGATCCCTGCACTGCTCCACACTTCAAAGCCATTGTGCTGCCGCACCTGCGGCTGCAGCCCATGCTCGTCAAAAAATGCCTGCACCGCCTGGCGCGACAGCTCCACGCCCATCACCTCATGCCCCTGCCCTGCCAACCAGGCAAGGTCGAGGCTCTTGCCACACAGCGGTACCAGTACACGGCTACCGGGCATTAGCTGCAGGCCCGGCCAGAACGCTTGCAAGTACGGGTTCACCTGCGCTTGGTGAAAGCCGATCTGATTGTTCGCCCAGCGTTGCTGCCAGAAAGCTGGCTCCATGATCACTCCCAGTTTTTAGATGGTTTACCGGTAAAACTTGGTTTGGAATTCGATCTGAAGTTGGTCGAAGATGATTGCATCTTACCCCTCAGGACCCCGCCATGCTCCCTAGCCTGTTCATTTCCCATGGGTCACCCATGCTTGCCCTGCAGCCTGGCGCCAGCGGGCCGGCGCTGGCCGGCCTTGCCAACGCGCTGCCACGGCCGAAGGCCGTTGTGGTGGTTTCAGCGCATTGGGAAAGCCGCGGGCTGCTGGTCACTGCCAGTTCACAACCAGAAACCTGGCACGACTTCCATGGGTTCCCGCCGGCACTGTATGCCGTGCAGTACCCCGCACCAGGTGCACCTGAGCTTGCATACAAGGCCTGCGCCTTGCTGCAAGCTGCGGGGTTACAGGCACAACCGGACACGCAGCGCCCATTCGACCATGGCGCCTGGGTACCCCTATCGCTGATGTACCCCGATGCACGCATTCCGGTGGTTCAGGTGTCGCTGCCCAGCCATGGCGGGCCGGTCTTGCAGGTCAAGGTGGGCCAGGCACTCTCGCGCCTGCGTGAGGAAGGCGTGCTGTTGGTGGGCTCAGGCAGCATCACCCATAACCTGGGCGAGCTGGACTGGCACGCAGGGCCCGAGGTGATCGAGCCCTGGGCATTGGCGTTTCGGGATTGGGTGGTGCAAAAGTTGGAGGCTGATGACCAACCTGCATTGCTGGGCTACCGCCAGCAGGCGCCATTCGCCCAACGCAACCACCCCAGTGACGAACACTTGCTGCCCCTGTTCTTCGCCCTTGGCGCAGGGGGCGAGTTCAAGGTGGTGCACCAAGGCTTCACCCTGGGGGCCCTGGGCATGGACATTTACCGGTTCGGTTGACTCCCACCGCAGGCAAAAAAAATCCCCGAACTAAGTCGGGGATTTATCACAGCACCAGGATCAATCTTCGCGGTAGCGACGCAGCTTCAGCTGCTTGCCGGCTACGCGGGTGTCCTTGAGCTTGGCCAGCAGCTTCTCGAGGCCGTCTTCCGGCAGCTCGACCAGGCTGAAGCTGTCACGCACCTGGATGCGGCCGATGGCATCACGCGCCAGGCCACCTTCGTTCAGGATCGCACCCAGCAGGTTCTTGGCGGCGATACCATCACGGGCACCCAGGGCGGTACGGCAACGCACACGGCCTTCGGCCAGTGGCAGCGGTGCACGGCGCTCGCGCTCGCCGCGTTCACCACGGTCGCTGCGCTCACCGCGCTCGGTACGCTCACCCCGTGGGGCGAAGCTCGGTACCAGCGGTTGCTCGCGCTCTACAGCACCCAGGTCCAGTGCCTGGCCGTTGGTGGCCTTGCGCAGCAGCGCAGAAGCCAGGGCACGGGCGCTGCAGCCCAGGTCGGTGGTCAGGCGGTCGAACAGCTCACCATGGGTAGCTTCTGCTTCGGCAACCAGCGGTGCCAGGCTGGTGGTCAGCTTCTTGATGCGGGCATCCAGCACGGCCTGGGCGTTAGGCAGACGTGCTTCGGCAACCTTCTGCCCGGTCACGCGCTCGATCACCTGCAGCATACGGCGCTCACGCGGGGTGACCAGCAGCAAGGCACGGCCTTCGCGACCGGCACGGCCAGTACGGCCGATACGGTGAACGTAGGACTCCGGGTCGTACGGCATGTCAACGTTGAACACGTGGGTGATGCGCGGTACGTCCAGGCCACGGGCCGCGACGTCGGTGGCCACGACGATGTCCAGGCGGCCATCCTTGAGCGAGTCGATGACGCGCTCACGCTGGTTCTGGGCGATGTCGCCGTTCAGCGCAGCAGCCTTGTAGCCCTTGGCTTCCAGCGCAGCGGCCAAGTCCAGGGTGGCTTGCTTGGTGCGCACGAAGGCGATCAGCGCGTCGAACTCTTCCACTTCCAGCAAACGCAGCACTGCCGGGATCTTCTGGTCGGCGTGCACCATCAGGTGAGCCTGGTCGATCGCGGTAACGGTCTGGGTTTTAGTCTGGATCTTGACGTGCTTGGGTTCGCGCAGGTGACGCTCGGCGATCGAACGGATCGACGACGGCAGGGTGGCGGAGAACAGCACGGTCTGACGGGTAGCCGGGATGGCATCGAAGATCACTTCGAGGTCGTCCATGAAGCCCAGCTTGAGCATCTCGTCGGCTTCGTCCAGAACCAGGTACTGAACGGTCGACAGGACTTTTTCGTCACGACGCAGGTGGTCGCACAGGCGGCCCGGGGTGGCCACGACGATTTGCGCGCCGTTGCGGATTGCGCGCAGCTGTGGGCCCATCGGGGCACCACCGTACACGGCAACCACGTTCACGCCAGGCATTTGCTTGGCGTAGGTTTCGAAAGCGGTAGCAACTTGCAGCGCCAACTCACGGGTTGGCGCCAGGATCAGGGCTTGCGGTTCGCGCTTGCTCACATCGATCTTGTTGAGGATCGGCAGTGCGAAGGCAGCGGTCTTGCCGGTGCCCGTCTGCGCCTGGCCGATCATGTCGTGACCGGCGAGGATGATCGGGATCGATTGTTGCTGAATGGCGGACGGCTCTTCATAGCCGGTAGCTACCACAGCAGCAACAATGTTCGGATTGAGATCGAGAGCGGCGAAGCCGCCGGTTTCCTGGGTCATGGGTCTGCCTCTAGGTGCATCCGCAAAGACCCATGCTCCAAAGCTGCACAAGCCATGAAAGACCGACAGGTCACCCAGGCAGCTTTGGCGGCGGGGATTTGCGAAAACGATTGAAAAAGAATACGTGGGAAGGTCCGCCTAGCGGACGTGCAGCCGAAGCTGGACTCGGAGGATTTGCACCGCCTGATTTTGAGGTCCGCTAAAAGACCGGCGCGTACTATACCCGAAATAGCGCACTACGTGAGGAATTTTTTCAGCATGCAGTGGTATTGCCGGGCCATGGGGCAGCAGAGGGCTGAATCGATTCCCTTCGGCGTATTGCGCTGGCCTCTTCGCGGGTAAATCGGATCGCCGCACCGCCGCTCCCACAAGGACAGCGCAACCTTTGGAAGTATCTGTCCTCCACAAAATCTGGATGCTGGCCCGATCCCTGTGGGAGCGGCGGTGCGGCGATCCGATTTACCCGCGAAGAATGCGACGCAGTTTTCAGGTGGCTGGGCGAATCTCTCGGATCAACCCGTCAAGGCTATAACCCAGGCGCGGCGCCAGTGCTTCGGCGCGGGCGCGCATGCTGTCGAGGTCAAGCGCCTGGTCCAAGTCTGCCGGCACCAGCAATATCACATTGCCCTCCTTCACCGGCAGCTCCCAGTAATGGCGATGGTACAAACCCCGCAGCAGCGCCGCCCCCAGCGGCTTGCCATCGTCGGTGGCCCATTGGTTGATCACCAGCCAGCCACCGGGGTTGAGCTGCTGCTGGCAACGCTCCAGAAACCCCCATGCCAGGTGCCCCACGCCCGGCCCATGGTCGGTGTACAGGTCAACGAACACCAGGTCGGCGTGCTCGGCAGTGGGCAGCAGCTCCAGCGCATCGCCGATACGCACATAAAGCCGCGGGTCGTCATCCAGGCCCAGGTGCTCCATGGCCAGGCGCGGCACGTCCGGGCGCAGCTCGATGGCCTCGATGTCCTCCAGCGGCAAAAATTTCATGCACGCCTGAGTCAGCGTACCGGCGCCCAGGCCAAGAAACAGCGCGCTCTCGGGCTGCTCATGGCACAACGCGCCCACCAGCATGGCACGGGTATAGTCGTACTCCAGCCAGCTGGGGTCGGCAGTGAACACACAGCTCTGCTCGATGGCATCCCCGAATTCCAGAAAGCGGTAGTCATCCACCTCGTACACGCTGATGACGCCGAAGGCATCCTCCACCCGTGCCAGTAGCCGCTCCTGACGTTCCGCCTCCATGTTCCACACCCACCCGCGCAAAAGGGGCATTGTCCGCCAACACCCTCGCTGCAACAAGCGCAGCGCCAACTGTTAACATGGCGTCAAGCCTGCAACCTACATGACCGAGCCTGACATGAACCAACCGTGGAGCCCTGCCAGCTGGCGCGCACTGCCGATCCAGCAGCAACCGACCTACCCCGATGCCGCGCACCTGCTCAAGGTGGAACAGACCCTGGCCAGCTACCCGCCCCTGGTGTTCGCCGGTGAGGCACGTGAATTGCGGCGCCAGTTCGCCGAGGTGACCGAAGGGCGTGCCTTCCTGTTACAGGGCGGGGACTGCGCAGAAAGCTTCGCCGAGTTCTCGGCGGCCAAAATTCGCGACACCTTCAAAGTGCTGTTGCAGATGGCCATTGTCATGACCTTCGCGGCCGGCTGCCCGGTGGTGAAGGTAGGCCGCATGGCAGGCCAGTTCGCCAAGCCGCGCTCGGCCGGCGACGAGACCATTGGCAACGTCACCCTGCCCGCCTACCGTGGCGATATCGTCAACGGTATCGGGTTTGATGCAAAAAGCCGCATCCCTGACCCTGAGCGTTTGCTGCAGGCCTACCACCAGGCCACCGCCAGCCTGAACCTGCTGCGCGCCTTCGCCCAGGGCGGTTTTGCCGACCTGCACCAGGTGCACAAGTGGAACCTGGACTTCATCGCCAACTCGGCATTGGCCGACAAGTACCATCAGTTAGCCAACCGCATCGACGAAACCCTGGCTTTCATGCGCGCCTGCGGCCTGGACACTGCCCCCCAACTGCGCGAAACCAGCTTCTTCACCGCGCACGAAGCGCTGCTGCTCAACTATGAAGAAGCGTTCGTGCGCCAGGACAGCCTGACCGGCGACTATTACGACTGCTCGGCACACATGCTGTGGATCGGCGACCGTACCCGGCAACTGGACGGTGCCCACGTGGAATTCCTGCGCGGTGTGCACAACCCGATTGGGGTGAAGGTGGGGCCGAGCATGGACCCCGAAGCCCTGCTGCGCCTCATCGACATCCTCAACCCGGCCAACGACCCAGGCCGCCTGAACCTGATCGTACGCATGGGCGCAGGCAAGGTGGGTGACCACCTGCCGGGGCTGATCCGCGCTGTGGAGCGTGAGGGGCGCAAGGTGCTGTGGAGTTCCGACCCGATGCACGGCAACACCATCAAGGCCAGTAGCGGTTACAAGACCCGCGATTTTGCACAGATCCTCGATGAGGTGAAGCAGTTCTTCCAGGTGCACCAGGCCGAAGGCAGCCATGCAGGCGGCATCCATATCGAGATGACCGGGCAAAACGTCACCGAATGCATCGGGGGTGCGCGGCCGATCACCGAAGATGGCCTGTCGGACCGCTATCACACCCATTGCGACCCACGCATGAACGCCGACCAATCACTGGAGCTGGCATTCCTGATCGCCGAAACCTTGAAACAGGTACGGCGCTGACCTGCCACGCTTCACTTGTGCAACGGGTCGTCCCAGAAGTGCCGCTCGCTTTCCTGGTGGATATCTGCACGGCTCAGCCCCAGGTCGTGCAGCGTAGCGTCGCTGAGGCTGGCCAGTTCCCGGCGCTGGCGGTGCAGTTCCAGCCAGCGCGAGGGGCGCTGCAGGGCTGCACGCAACAGGTGCTTGAGTGAAAAGGCCGGTGCCGGGATGGTGCTGTAGTTACCTTTCATCGTGAAGCCCTCCGTGTCGATGGCTTCAGTCTCTCGCCGGGCTTAAGATCAATCCAACGAATGTTTCTTATGCAAAGCATCTCGGAGATTGATGCAATGTCTCAGTACCAGAGCCTTGATGCAGATGTACTGCGCACCTTCGTGGCCATCGCCGACCAAGGCGGCTTCACCCGCGCAGGGGAAGTGGTCAACCGCACACAGTCTGCTGTAAGCATGCAGATGAAACGCCTGGAAGAAGACATCCTGCAGCGCCAGCTGTTCGAGCGCGACGGCCGGCAGGTGCGGCTCACCGCCGAAGGCCAGGTACTGCTGGGCTACGCCCGCCGCATACTCAAGCTGCACGGGGAAGTGTTCAATACTCTGCGGATGCCGCACATGGTCGGGGTGGTGCGCATCGGCACGCCGGATGACTACGCCATGCGCTTTTTGCCGAGCATTCTGTCGAGCTTCGCCAAGGCCTACCCACTGGTACAGGTGGAGGTGCATTGCGACACGTCCCGGCAACTGATGCAGCGCCAGGACCTGGACCTGACCATCGTTACCCGCGAGCCCGGTAACGAAGTGGGCCAGCTGTTGCGCCAGGAGCGGCTGGTGTGGGCTGCTGCCGAAGGCTTCTGCCCCCAGGAGCAGCGGCCCATGCCCCTGGCATTGTTCAACACCGAATGCTTCTGCCGCGCCTGGACCTGCAACGCCCTGGAGGCCCAGGGCATCGACTACCGGGTCGCCTACACCAGCCCCAGCCTGTCGGCGATTTTTGCCGTGGTTACTGCTGGCCTGGCGGTGACTGCCCAGCTGCAGAGCCTGATCGGCGGCAACATGCGCATCCTTGGCGAAAACGAGGGGTTGCCGCAGCTGCCACTGGCCAACGTGATGCTGGTGCGCAGCCCGAGCGTTGCATCGCCCATTACCGACTGCATGGCCGACTACATCATCGAAGGCTTCAAGTAGCCGCCACCGGCTACAGCTCGAAGGCCAGCATGATGGCGCACACCACCAGGAACACGCAGAACATGCCACGCAGCACTTTTTCGGGTAATGCGTGGGCCAGTTTTACGCCCCAGCTGATGCTGAGCAAACCGCCCACCGCCAGCGGGATGCCCACCGACCAGTCCACACTGTGGTGCACCCCGTACGTCACCAGTGTGACCAAGGTACTGGGCGCCGCCAGCGCCAGCGATAGCCCCTGTGCCACCACTTGGGTAGTGCCGAACACGCTGGTGAGCACTGGCGTGGCCACTACCGCGCCGCCGACGCCGAACAGCCCGCCCATGGTCCCGGCAAAACTGCCCAACACACCCAGCCAAGGCCAAGGGTGGCGCATTTCGGCGCTGGCTGGCGCTACCTTCATGAATAGGCGTGCGATATTCCAGAGCGCCAGCGCGACGAGAAAGCCGACGAAGCCCAGCCGCATCGAGTGAGCATCCAGCCCAACCGCCCACATTGACCCTAACCAGGCGAATACGAAACTGCACAACGACAGCGGCAAGGCATGGCGCAGCTCGATACGGTTGCGCTGGTGGTAGCGCCACAGCGCCAGCAGCACGTTCGGCACCACCATCACCAGCGCTGTGCCCTGGGCCAGCTGCTGGTCCAGGCCAAACAGCACGCCAAGCGCCGGAATGGCGATCAACCCGCCGCCAATCCCGAACAGCCCACCCACAGTGCCCAGGCCTGCGCCCAGCACCGCATACAACACCCACTCGATCATCCTGGCTCCGCTTCAACACGCTATCAAGCCGGCCATGCTAGCGACTGCAAGGCGACAGGGGAACGCAAATACGTAGTGTCGTGAATTTGAAACGAACTCTGCTGGCGTATTGCTGCTCGAATTCTTCAAGAGCCGCTTGACCCTCGTCCCAGCCGGGCCGCGGGCGCTGCGCAGTGAATGACGCTGGTAGTGAGCGCACCAACCATCAGCGTGCGAGATTCTTATTCGACGAATTCAAGGACCTGCATGAACGCCGACACCAAAGCCACTGGCGCCGAGCTGCTCCTGGACAACCAGGTCTGCTTCGCCCTGCACTCTACCTCGTTGCTGATGACGAAGGTCTACAAGCCGCTGCTCCAAGCCCTCAACCTCACCTACCCCCAATACCTGGCCATGCTGGTGCTGTGGGAACATGATGGGCTGACGGTGGGAGAGATCAGCCAGCACCTGCTGACCGACCCAGGCTCACTCACCCCTTTACTCAAACGCCTGGAAAGCGAAGGCCTGCTCAAGCGCACCCGCAGCCGGGAGGATGAGCGGGTTGTGATGGTGCAGCTGACCGACAAAGGGCGTGCGTTGCAGGAACAGGCCAAGGAGGTGCCGCAACGCATCCTTGAAGCCAGCGGGCGCACACCTGAAGGGTTGCAGCAATTGCAGCAAGACTTGCTGGAACTGCGCGATCGGCTGCACAAGAGCCTGTAACGGGCACAGCTTTCAGCATGCATAAAAAAACCCGGCAAGTGCCGGGTTTTTGCGTTACGCAAGAAGGTTTACTTCTTGGAACGGCCTTTGTACACGCCACCTTCACGAGTGTCGATGTCGATCCACTCGTCGATGTTGATGAAGTCGGCAACCTGCAGTTCGGTACCGTTCTTCAGCTTGGCAGGCTTCATGACCTTGCCCGAGGTGTCGCCACGTGCAGCGTTCTCGGTGTAGACCACTTGGCGGCTGATGGTGGTCGGCAGTTCAACCGACACCAGGCGGCCTTCGAAGAACACGGCTTCGCAGACGTCTTCCATGCCTTCTTCGATGAACGGCAGAACGGCTTCGATGTCCTCGGCGTTCAGCTCGTACATGGTGTAGTCGGTGGTGTCCATGAAGGTGTACGAGTCACCGCTGATGAACGACAGGGTCGCTTCTTTGCGATCCAGGATCACGTCGTCCAGCTTGTCGTCCGCACCGTATACGGTTTCGGTCTTGTAGCCGGTCAGCAGGTTCTTCAGCTTGGTCTTCATGATCGCGCTGTTGCGACCCGACTTGGTGAATTCGGCTTTTTGTACCAGCCACGGGTCGTTGTCGATCCGCAGTACGGTGCCGGGTTTCAGTTCTTTACCAGTTTTCATTACGCAGTATCCGAATCTGGATGGATTTATAAAAATCGAGGCCGCATATCATAGCCAATTTCGGTAAAACTGTACCAGCGTCATGGCGAGGTCCGGCTGGGCGGCCTGTTTTGCACACCATTGGCGGGCGTGGGCCTGCAGTTCCTGCCAGTGCACCATGAACCCGCGCCAGGCGGTGTCCATGTCCTGATGCTTGTTCCAGGCCCGCCATAGAGTCAGCAGCGCGTGCGCGGCAGGCTCCGACAGGCCTTTGCGGTAAATCGCCAGAAACGCCTCGAGTTTTTCCCAGTGGGCATTCTCTTCCTGCACGTAGATGTGCCACAGCATGGGCCGCCCGGCCCACTGGGCGCGCACGAACGAATCTTCGCCGCGCACCGCGTTGAAATCGCAGCACCACAGCAAGCGGTCGTAATCATCCTGGCTGACGAAAGGCAACACCTGCACGGTCAACGTACCACGCTGGTGAATGGCGCCTACCACCAGTTCAGGCTCATTCAGCCAGGCGCAAAGCTCAGGCACGATGCGGCCCTGGGGCACCAGCATGTGGCTGGGGTTGGTAGCGTTGGCCAGGGCGTCCAGCCAGCCGCCCAGTTGCGGGTTTTCGTAGGCGAACAGCGAAATCAGGGTGGCGCCGGCCTGGGGCTGTACCCCAAGCCTGGCAAGGTGCCCGGCGCGCTGGGCAGGGTCGGCCTCGAACGCCTCGCGGCGGGCCAGCAAACCGGCCTCACGCAGCAGCCCGCCCGTACGCTCGGTGAACCCGGGGAAGAAGAACACGGTGCGCAACCCATTGGGTTTGGGTGACGGCAGGCCATGGCAGCCCTCGACCCAGTCTTCGGCGCTGAGGTATTCCAGGTTCAGCCACAAGGCTGGGGCCGGGCGGCTGCACAAGGCTTCGACATAGGCGTCAGGCAAGCGGCAACCGAAGGCGGCAATCACCACATCCGCCGTACCCGCGGGCGCCCACTCGGCCGGCCAGTGAAGCACCTCGACACCCTGTTGCATTTGCCGGGCTGCGCCCAGGTCGGCGCCGGGGCACAACGGCACGAATGCCCGCAGGTCATCCACCCACAGACGCACGGCCACCCCATGCTCGGCAACCAACTGGCGAGCCAGGCGCCAGGTGACGCCGATATCGCCATAGTTGTCGACGACCGTGCAGAAGATATCCCAGGTGGCTTTCACGTGCCCCGCCCTCGCCCATGCCCAAAAACGCGAATTCTGCGCATAAACTAAGGCCAGCGAAAGCACCGTCGCGGATTATTACCCTGCCCATGCGACAATGCGCCCATTCTGATACCCAGGAGACTGCCATGCCCCGCCCCCGCGAATTGAGGATTACCCTCAGGCCTTTGCCTTTGATACTCAGCGTAGCGGTGGGCCTGTGGCTTGGCGCTGGCGCCATTGCACTAAGCATCTGGGCTGCGTCATTCATATGGCCAGAGCCGCCACGGCCATTGGACGAGGCCGCCAATACCAGCGCCCCGCATACAGCGCCCCCGCCAGCGGCTGCCGAAGACTCCCAAGCGCGCATGTTCGAGCAGTATAAAAAGGGGTTGCAGAAACAGGCGGCAGAAGCCGCACAAGGCGACCCGCGCAACCTCGACAGCCCCAAGTGCCAGTTCTGGCTGCAACAGAACCGTACGGCGCCCACCGACAAAAGCCAGGCCAACGTGCTGGAGTTTTGCTACTGATCATGAACAAGCCACTTTTACTGGCACAGATCGTCGCCACCCTTGAGCGTGACCTGGACGTGCTGACCCGCGCCGCGCAAACCGCCTACGAAACGGCAACAGCCGAAGAAAACGTTGCCGAGAACAAGTACGACACACTGGGCCTGGAAGCTTCATACCTGGCTACCGGCCAGGCGCGCCGCAGCGCCGAGATCCGCCAGGCGCTGCTCGGCTACCAACAACTGCTGCTGCGCGACTACGACCCGCAACGTGGCGTCCAGGTGAGCAACCTGATCACCCTGGAGGATGAAAAGGGAGCCCGGCAGCAGCTGTTTCTGGGCCCCGCAGCCGCTGGCTTGAAGATCGCCGACGGCACCCAGGCAACCACCGTGATCACCCCTCGCTCACCGCTGGGCCAGCAACTGATCGGCAAACGCGTTGACGATGAAGTGACGCTTGCCGCACACACCCTGGTGATCGTCGCCGCCACCTGAGCTACGACGCCTGCCCATAGCCACCCTTGTTTACACTGCCCGCCAAGAGATCCGCATGACCAACCCCACCCTCAGCCGCGCCCTGATCCTGCTGATGGCCACCGCCACCGGCCTGGCCGTGGCCAGTAACTACTACGCCCAGCCGTTGCTCCACAGCATTGCCGAACAGTTCGGCCTGAGCACCGCGGCTGCCGGCAGCATCGTCATCGCCGCGCAACTGAGCTACGGCGCCGGCCTGCTGCTGTTGGCGCCTTTGGGCGATCTGTTCGAGCAGCGCCGCCTGATTACCGTGATGACCGCCATCGCCACCCTTGGGCTGATCATCAGTGCGTGCGCCCCGAGCCTGCCCTGGCTGATTCTAGGTACCACGCTTACCGGACTGTTCTCGGTGGTGGCGCAAATTCTGGTGCCCATGGCCGCGTCCCTCAGCGCGCCCAACCTCAGGGGGCGCGCGGTAGGGACGCTGATGAGCGGCCTGTTGCTGGGCATCCTGCTGGCACGCACCGCAGCCGGCTTCATGGCCGAGCTGGGTGGTTGGCGCAGCATCTATGTGCTGGCCGCCGTACTAATGGCTATTACTGCACTGGCCCTGCACCGCAACCTGCCCCAGCACCACAGCCATGCTGGGCTGAAGTACCCGGCGCTTATCGGCTCGGTATTCAGGCTGTTTGCCCAGGAGCCGGTACTGCGCCTGCGTTCGCTGCTGGGGTTGCTGGCATTCAGCCTGTTTGCGCTGTTCTGGACGCCGCTGGCCTTCCTGCTGGCCAGCGAGCCTTACCATTACTCCGACGCGGTGATTGGCCTGTTCGGGCTGGCGGGGGCCGCGGGCGCGTTGTCGGCCAACTGGGCGGGCCGCCTGGCAGACCATGGCAAAGGGGCGCTGGGCACCACCGTAGGCCTGGTGGTGCTGTTGCTGTCCTGGGTACCACTGGGGTTCGCCCAGCAGTCGCTGGTGGCGTTGCTGCTGGGGGTGCTGATGCTGGACCTGGCGGTGCAACTGGTGCACGTCAGCAACCAGAATGCCGTTATCGCCCTGCGGCCCGAGGCCCGTACGCGGCTTAATGCGGGGTATATCACCTGCTACTTCATTGGCGGCGCCTTGGGCTCGCTGCTGGGTACGCAGCTGTTCCAGCACCATGGCTGGCCGGGCATCGTGGTGGCAGGGCTGGCGATTGGCACATTGGCGCTGCTGGTGTGGGGCCTGGCCCGCCGCGCAACGCCAGCCATGGCCTGACCCCAACGGCGCGCACTGATCGCTTCGGGCCGAAGGCGCCTGCTAAGATGCCGCCTTTTTCTTGGCCTTCAGGAACCTCGACATGCCTGCGTGCAACCCTCGCCTGCCCTTCAGCCTGCTCAGCCTGGGCCTGGCCTTGCAGTGCCCCAACGCCCTTGGCCAGGGCAGCCTGGAGCTGGCGCCGGTGCAGGTGTCCGATACGTATGCCGCAGGCAGCTACCAGGCAACCCAGGCCGCGGTCGGCGGCTTCCAGCCGGGCCCGACATTGGATACCCCCGCTGCGATTAGCGTATTCAGCCAACAAATGCTGGAAGACCGCCAGGTGCGCCTGCTCAGCGAAGTGCTGCAGGGTGACGCCGCAGTGGGCGAAAGCTATGCACCCGTGGGCTACTACGAGAACTTCAATGTGCGAGGCTTTGAGCTCAATGCTGCCAGCAGCTACCGCGTCAACGGCCAGACCGTGGTCGGCGAGCAGAATGTGGCGCTGGAGAACAAGCAGCAGGTAGAGCTATTGAAGGGGTTGTCTGGCTTGCAGAGCGGTGTCTCCGCACCCGGGGGCCTGATCAATTATGTGACCAAGCGGCCTGAAGCGGTGCGCAGTGTCACGCTGGCCGGCACCGACCAGGGTGGGCGCTACCTGGCCACCGACCTTGGCGGCTGGTTCGGCAGCGAGCGGCAGTTCGGCCTGCGTGCCAACCTGGCGCACGAGACCATCGGCTCGTATGTGGAGCACGCCGACGGCAAGCGGGACTTTGCCTCGCTGGCGTTCGACTGGCAGCTCAGCCCTGCTGCCACCTTGCAGCTCGATGCGGAATACCAGCACCGCGAACAACGCTCGGTGCCGGGCTATCAGCTACTGGGTGGCCGCGAAGTGCCCCATGGCATAGCCCCCCATGACCGCCTGGCCTATCAGGGCTGGGCCAAACCGGTACAGAATGACTCGCTGAACCTGGGCGGGCGCTTTGAGTACCGCTTCAGCGACGCATGGGCCGCCACGCTCAGCGGGTCCCGCAGCAAAGCGGTCATCGACGACTACAGTGCCTTTGCCTGGGGCTCGAGCGAAGGTGCGTTCTTCTCCGGCACCGGCGACTACGACATCTACGACTTCCGCAGCCCCGATGACACGCGCCGTATCGATGAAGTGCAGGCCACCCTGGATGGGCACTTCGATGCGCTGGGCGTGGGCCATGAGCTGACCCTCGGCACCAGCGCCCAGCGCCGCACCCAGGACCAGCGGCCCTACTACAACGAGTGGCTGGGTACCGGCAACATCGCCACCGGCGCCCCGGCCCTGGCGCCATCGAGCAACCCGGTGGGCGCCAGCGAGCGGCGCCTGGACAGCCGCCAGTACGGGCTGTTTGTCACCGACCGCATCCATTTCAGTGAGGCGTGGCAAACCGTGCTGGGCGCCCGCGAGGTACGCCTGGACGAACGAACCTGGGACCAGGACGGTGTTGCCGGGCGTCACACCCAGCAGTACCAGTTGCTGCCCAATGCGGCGCTTATCTACAAACCGCAGCCGGACACCACCCTGTACGCCAGCTATGCCAAAGGGCTTTCTGCCGGCGGCACAGCGCCGTGGTTTGCCAGCAATGCTGCCGAGATACTTGCCCCAACCCTGTCGCGCCAGCTGGAGGTGGGCGTGAAACACGACTGGCAAGGCCTGAGCCTGAGCGCTGCCTTGTTCCAGATACGCCAGGCCTACCAGTATGCAAGGCCCGACGGCGGCGGCAGCTTCACCTATGTGCAGCAAGGCCAGCAGAAGAATACCGGGCTGGAGCTGGGGGCCACTGGCTGGCTTACGTCCAACCTGCAGGTGCAGGCCAGCGCAGCCGCCATTCGCGCGCGGGTGCAGGGCAGCGGCACTGAGGCCTATGAAGGCCACCAGGCGATCAACGTACCCAGGTTCCGGGCGGCCCTGTATGGGGAGTACAACCTGCCGGTGCCGGGGCTGGCGCTGCTGGGCGGCGGGCGCTACAGCGCCAGTAAAGCGGCGAGCAAAAACGGCGACGTGAAGGTGGGCGGGTATGCCGTATTCGACCTCGGTGGCCGCTACCGCACACAGGTGGGTGGGTACGACACGGTGCTGCGGCTGACGGTGGATAACCTGTTCGACAAGCGTTACTGGCGCGATGTGGGGGATTACCTGGGAGACAATTACCTGTTTCAGGGTGCGCCGCGCACCGCCCGGCTGGCGGCGACGGTTAGCTTTTAATACCAAGGCACTGGATGAGTGGGGGTGGCACCGGCTGCGCCGGTGTTCGCCGGTAAACCGGCTCCTACAGGGATGGGGGTGGGTCTCACTGGGGCCACACCCCTCCAGCCCTCACAAAACAGCCAACAACAAAAAGCCCCCGGGCTTTTCAGCGCGGGGGCTTTTCGTAGAATGTGGCGGTGAAGAAGGGATTTGAACCCTTGATACGATTTCTCGTATACACACTTTCCAGGCGTGCTCCTTCGACCACTCGGACACTTCACCGTTTTCCCTTCAAGCCTTTCAGCCTGTCGAGGCGCGCTAATTTAGTGGAAGGTCTTTTCTTTGGCAAGCATTTTTTTCAAATTTTTCATGTATTTGCATCAGAAGCCCGGCAAGGGCTGACTGGCCAGTCAGCCTTGCTGCTTTACCTGGCCCTCGGCGCTGGGTAACGTCATCGCCACGCCAACAACAGGACTGCGCCATGAGCGAGCTGATTACCTACCACGCCGAAGACGGCATCGTCACCCTGACCCTGAACAACGGCAAGGTCAACGCCATCTCACCGCAGGTGATCGCCGCGTTCAACGAGGCCCTGGACCGTGCCACCGAGGCACGCGCCGTGGTGATCATCACCGGCCAGCCCGGCATTCTGTCTGGCGGGTACGACCTCAAGGTGATGACCAGCGGCCCCAAAGAAGCCATCAGCCTGGTCACCGCCGGTTCCACCCTCTCCCACCGCCTGTTGTCGCACCCCTTCCCCGTCGTGGTGGCGTGCCCGGGCAATGCCGTGGCCAAAGGCGCCTTCCTGCTGCTGTCGGCCGACTACCGCATCGGCGTCGAAGGCCCCTACAAGGTCTGCCTGAACGAAGTGCAGATCGGCATGACCATGCACCATGCGGGCATCGAACTGGCCAGGGACCGCCTGCGCCGCTCGGCCTTCCACCGTTCGGTGATCAACGCCGAGGTGTTCGACCCACAGGGCGCGGTGGATGCCGGCTTCCTCGACAAGGTGGTGCCGGCTGAACAACTGCACGACGCCGCCCTGGCGGCCGCACGCGAACTGAAGAAGCTGAACATGCTGGCCCACAAGAACACCAAGCTCAAGGTACGCAAAGGGCTGCTGGATGCGCTGGAGAAGGCTATAGAACTGGACCAGCATCACATGGGCTGACCGCGCCTGTTTGCCCCAGCCAGTGCACAGCCGTACACTGACGGGCGACTGTCTGGTGTGAGTCGTACCATGCTCTATTGTGTTCGCATGTTCCTGCTGGGCCTGCATTTTCTGGCCGTGGGTGCCGTCGGCCTGGTCATTGGCCTGTGCCGCCCGTTCAACCCCGCCAACAGCCGGGTGTTCGCACGCCTTTACAGCGTGCCAGCCACCTGGCTGATGCGCGTCAAGGTCAAGGCGGAGGTGGGCCCGCTGTGGGACCAGCCGCCTGGCTGCGTCATCGTCGCCAACCACCAATCCAACTTCGACCTTTTTGTGCTGGGCCAGGTGGTACCGCAGCGTACCGTTGCCATCGGCAAGAAAAGCCTGGGCTGGATCCCGTTGTTCGGCCAGCTGTTCTGGCTGGGTGGCAACGTGCTGGTCGACCGCAAAAACGCCTACCAGGCGCGCAAAGCCCTGCAAAAGACCACCCGCGTACTGCAGAACGGCACGTCCATCTGGATATTCCCTGAAGGCACACGCAACCCCGGCGACACATTGCTGGCCTTTAAGAAAGGCGCGTTCCACATGGCGATTGCGGCAGGCGTGCCGATCGTGCCGGTGTGCGTCAGCCGCTACGCCCGGCGCCTTGACCTCAACAGCTGGCACCCACGCACGGTCAGCGTGCGCTCACTGCCCCCCATCGCCACCACGGGCATGACCCAGCAGGACCTCCCCGCACTCATCGAGCACTGCCGTGCGCAGATGCAGCAATGCATCGACCACATGGAAGCCGAACAGCCCTGAGCCTGGTTGCTCTCTGGGCGGGGAAGGACCAAGCTGTAGCCCGTGTTCAACCGGAATAAGCGGGCAACCATGGGGCGAGTCGTGGCATCGGCGGTGTACACCGCCGGCAGAAAGGTCACCAACATCAGCATCGATGAAGGCAGCGAATGGGCCCGCAAGCCGGGCCATTTCGTGTGGATTGGCCTGGAAGAACCCAACGCCGAAGAACTGGCCAACCTGCAACGCCAGTTCAACCTGCACGAACTGGCCATCGAGGATGCCCTGGAAAAGCACAGCCGGCCCAAGCTGGAAACCTTCGGCGATGCCCTGTTCATCGTCACCTACTCGCCGGTACGTCACCAGGGCCGGCTGGAATTCATCGAAACCCATATTTTTGCCGGCAACGGCTACATCATCACCTGCCGCAACGGCCATTCGAAATCCTACGCCCTGGTGCGCCAGCGCTGCGAGGCCAGGCCGCTGCTGCTGGAACACGGCGAAGACTTCGTGCTGTATGCGCTGCTGGATTTCGTGACCGAGAACTACCAGCCGGTGAGCGAAGCCATCCACGCCGAGATCGAAACCCTGGAGCAAAGCGTGCTGGGCGGCTCGCTGCAGGAAAACGACATACGCCGCCTGCACAGCCTGCGCCGGGATATCCTGCGCCTGCGCCGTTATGTGGCGCCGATGGTGGAAATAAGCGAGGAACTCCAGCGGCTGAGTTTCCCCTTCATCGACAAGAACATGCGCCCTTACTTTCGCGACGTGCAAATTCACGTGACGCGGCAGATGGAAGACTTGTCGAGTATCCGCGACATCGCCAGCCAGACCATCGAGATCGGCATGCTGCTGGAGTCGTCACGCCAAAGCATCGTGCAACGCAAATTCGCCGCCTGGGCGGCCATCCTGGCCTTCCCTACCGCCATCGCCGGCATCTACGGGATGAACTTCCAGAACATGCCCGAGCTGAACTGGCACTACGGCTACTTCACCGTGCTGGGGGTGATCGGCCTGGGTTGCGTGGGGTTGTACGCCAGCTTCAAGCGCTCCGGCTGGCTTTGAGGTGGCCAGGGCCGCAGCGCGGCCCTGCGCCTTACGCGGCGTCGTGTTTACCGACAGGTTGCTGGATAAACCGCAACATCCACTCACCCACCAGGTCGCCCTGGTGCTCGGTGGCCAGGCTGGCGATTGCACGCTGATACACCTCATCGCCCAGGTGTTCCTGGCGCGCATTGAGTAACGCCCGCGAATAATCGTTGACGAACTCTGGGTGGCCCTGGAAGCACAGCACCTGGTCGCCGATGTGGTAAGCCGCATTGGGGCAGAAGTCGCTGGATGCGACCACCGCCGCGCCTTCCGGCAGTTCGGTCACCTGGTCCTGGTGGCTGATGAGCAGGGTGAGTTCTGGCACCTGCGGGATCATCCATGGCTGCTGGGTCGCCAGCGAGTACCGGTGGGTACCCACACCCCAGCCCTGCTCCGCCCGCTCGGCCTTGCCACCCAGGGTCAAGGCCAGCAGTTGATGGCCAAAACACACGCCTAGCAACTTTTCACCGCGCGCGTACAGCTTCAGCAGGTAAGCCTTGAGGGTTTGGATCCAGGGATCAGAACCGAACGAATCCGCTTTGCTGCCCGTCACAAGGTAGGCGTCGAAGACTTCGTCGTCGGCGGGGTAATCGCCGTTCATCACGTTGTACACGCTAAATTGTGCCGCAATGGGCTGACGCGAAAAGAGCTGCTCGAACATCCTGCCGTAGCCCTGGTACTGGGCGGTCAGCTCCGGTCGCAGAACATCGGTTTCAAGGATGCAGATGCGTAACGACATAGGGTTAGTCCTGAACGACATGGGTAGGGATCAGGTGTAGAGCGTGACGCGAAAGGCACGTACAAGCAAGTAGGCTGCACTGACGAACGGTCACAACCGGTGGTCACCGGCAGCAGCGTGGCGCAGGCGTCTAGCCAGAGCATGGCACGGTGCACAGCGATCTTTACATAGCCAGAAATAATCAGCAGGCACTCGCTTAGAACAAAGGGTTCTCGATCATGGATAACGCAGGCCCTACTGTTGGTTGTATATCACGTAACACGAGGCAAACAGTCACCCCGCAACACGGTGCCACTGTGATCGACCCGAAGCGCGACAAGGAAGCCAACGGGTATTCAGGAATAACAACAAGAAGGCGGTCAGCCATGTTCAGACATTCAAAAGTTCGCCAGGCCGGGCTCATACTCTTCGCCACCACCTTGCTGCTGATCTTGCCGAACCTCACACGCTTGTTCGGTTGAGCGCAGCGCTGGCGCCACAGGGCGACGCACAGGTAACCTGCCGGCCTCACTGGTCGGAGCTTTCCATGCGTTACTGCCTCATGCTGCTTGCACTGGTTGCAGGCCTGCCCGCCTGGGCAGCACAACTGCACCTCGAATTAGGCAACGGTGAACGCCAATGGAGCAGCGAAGCGCTGCTGGCTCACCCACAGGCGCAGGCCGTTGCGGTCGACCACGATGTCTCGTACAAGCGGCCTATGCACTACCGTGCAGTGCCCCTCAGTGCGTTGCTGGAGGGCATTGGCCCTGATGATCATCTGCAGGCCGTTGCAAACGATGGCTTCGCGGCAGAAATGCCGGCCGCACCCTTGCTGCAACAGGGCCCGGCCAGGGCGTGGTTGGCAGTGGAAGACCCAGCCCACCCCTGGCCGGCACTGGGCAAGGGCAAGGGCAGTGCCGGGCCGTTTTACCTGGTCTGGACCCACCCACAGGCAAGTGGCATACGGCCAGAGCAATGGCCATTCCAGATCGCGACACTGCGCAAGCTTGCGCCCGTGCAAACACGCTTCCCAGCGCTGCTCCCCGACCCGCAACTCCCTGCACACAGCCCCGAGCAGCGAGGGTTTGCCCTGTTTCAACAAAACTGCCTGGTGTGCCATACCCTCAATGGTGCCGGTGATGGTCAAGTGGGGCCAGACCTGAACACCCCGCATAGCCCTACGGAATACTTCCAGCCTGCCTACCTGCGCATGCTGATCCGCAACCCGCAAAGCGTGCGGCATTGGCCCCAGGCCAAGATGCCGGGGTTTACCGTTGATGTGCTCAGTGAAAATGACCTGGATGAACTGTTGGCCTACCTGACCCATATGGCTGGGCGCAGGCCGTGAAACCCAGGGCCGCGCGGCGACCCTGAACGCCATGGATCAAGCGGTAAGCCGCTCCTGTTTGACGCCCCACCCTTCCACTTCACCCCCATAGGGTGTCACCAGCTGTTCGAAGGTTTCCTCGAAATCGCCGATGCCGCCGTGGGTGGCGTACATGACCTTGCTCAGCTCCAGGTGCCACCCCCCATCGCCCAGCTCGGTGACCTGGGCATTGAGCGACTCGCCCCGGAACTGCGTGGCTGCACGCCGCGCGGCAGCCTCGTCCGGGAACACGGCATAGAACTCGATGGGGTGAATTTGAGTGAAGTCGAAACCGCCTGCCTTCATCTGACGCAGGACGTCGCTGCTGATGTCGTCGTTTTGGCTGCTCATGAATCGTCCTCCTGAGTAACGCGATGGATAGACTTTCCGTGCACTACGCACCTGCCGGTAATGGCCTGGCAGTTCGAGCTGTTGCAAGACGCGAGTTGAAGAGGTGCCTGCCCGCAGAACGGCAGGCACCTTCCAGCAGCGTAGTGCCCTTGCAGGCACCACGCAAACCTGTGGTTCAGGGCGCTTCGTGGATACTGGTGATGGTGACGCCGCTGTGCTCCTTGAGCCAGCGTGCCGTGGGAGAAATGGCCCGGTCCTGAAAATCGTTGAGGTCCAGCTCATCCATGACCGGGAACAACTGCGTGCGTATCGCACGTGCGGCGTCTTCCTCGCTGGGGCAATGTTCGGCCTGCAGCACGATCGAAGACGGTGCGCCTTTCTGGTCGGCAAAGATGACTTCCCACTCTTTCATCGAACGAGCCCTCTCAATCAAACGACATCTGGTTTGCGATGCCTGAATTACTGACCTTGGGCCTGGGAGAATGTTCAGAAAGTTGCGGGGGGGCCCCGCGGGCGCCCCCCCCACGGTGGGGGTGATGATCACCACGGCGCTGACCGGCATGGTCGCCGCCT
>NZ_JACVVF010000053.1:0-30640 GCF_016648095.1 Pseudomonas sp. S32 | reverse complement strand
GGTGTCAACAGGGTGGGGGCGGTGCTCATGGGGGATGCCTCGTCAGCAATGGCCGTGGGTCTGGGATGAGGTTGCAATCGATGCTGGCATCAATCAAATTGCTTGTTCCGATGCCAGTCATAAGCCAGGCCGATACCCATGAATCTGTTTCAGCTCCGCGCGTTCGACGCGGTGGCCCGGGAGGGCAGCTTTACCCGCGCCGCTGCGCGCCTGTTCATCAGCCAGCCGGCCGTTACCGGGCATGTGAAGGCACTGGAAGAGCACTACCAGGTCACCTTGTTGCGCCGCACTGCCAGGCGGGTGGAACTGACCGAAGCGGGCGTGCGGTTGGCAGCCGTGACACGGGCGATGTTCGGCCTGGCCGAGGAGGCGAAGGCCATGCTCGAAGCCAACCAGCAACTGCTGAGTGGGCGCCTGGAGGTGGCTGCCGACAGCCCGCACCGCGTCATGCCGATTCTGGCGCAACTGCGCCAGGCCCACCCGGGTGTCACCGTCAGCCTGCGCCTGGGCAATGCGCGTGAAACCCTGGCGGCCTTGCTCAGCGAGCACGTTGATGTGGCCGTGCTGACAGACACCGAGCCGCACAAGGCCCTCTACCTCCAACCCCTGTGCCAATCCCGTATCTGCGCCCTGCTGCCGGTCGGCCACACCTGGGCTGCAAGCGCTGGCGACCTGCCGCTCAACAGGCTCGATCAGCAGGCCATGGTGCTGCGCGAGCAGGGTTCCACTACCCGCCGCACCTTCGACCACGCATGCACTGCGGCGCGCCTACAACCGCGTGTGATGCTGGAATTGGGCAGCCGGGAAGCCGTGGTCGAGGCAGTGGCCGCCGAGCTGGGCATCGGTATCGTTTCGTCCACCGAAGCCCCCCACGACCCGCGCGTGGTGGTGCGCCCGCTGAGCGGTGCAGCGCTGGTCAACCAGCATTGGGTGGGCTGCCTGGAGCGGCGGCGGGGGCTGCGCTTGATCCAGGCGTTCATGGACGTGTCGCAGGCACAGCGGGCAGGCTAGGAGGCGGTTCCGCCTGCCCAGGTTGTGGCGGATGGGCAAAGGTGCCGGGCTGTCAACCATCTGGAGCCCACCATGGCCAACCCTGCCGCCACGACCGATCACATCGACGGCTTCATTGCCGAACACCTGCCCGACTGGTTGCACGCTGCCTCGGTCGAGCAGATCGTCGCCCTGCGTACACGTTTCGAAGAGCACCGCGTCATCGAGCAGCGCCTGCAGACGGTCTTCAACCGCCTGGTCTCACCGGAACACTTCGCCCGGGCAGCACTGACCGAAATGCTCGAGCAGACATTCAAGCTCAAGCTCGACCTTGCCCACACCTTGTGGCGCGAACGCTGGGAAAACTACAGCTTCATGGGAGGCGAGTCGCTGCGCAACCATGATACCTACGACCCGGCCATGAGCCACTTGATGCAGAACTTCCCGTCAGGCGCCAGCTTCAATTCCAAAACCGGCCTGGTCTCGGTTGCCCACCGCACTGCCGCCAACCCGCCGGAGGTGCTTGTAGACACCGCGCAGCTGGCCGTGGCGTGTCGCAAGGCTGATGTGGGCAAGCGCTACCAGCAGTACCTCGACGGCTTTCTGGATAACTCGGTTGCCACGTTCATGGCGCAGGACCAGCGCAAGCGGCTGGCCCTGGCAGTGGAGCTGGCAGGGTTGCAGCAAGGCATCGACGAAGCGGATGTCGCTAACCTCGAACACACGCTGGGCGAACTGCCCGCCGCCAACGCCAAACACCCCGCAGTCTTGGTCAAGCACCTGTATGTCCTTGGCCATGCCATGCTTAATGGCCTGCTGATCGAGCTGTCGGACGCGGGAGCCCCCGAGCATGCCCGCCCCACGGCAGGCTTGCTGCTCTACCTGCCGCATCTGCCGCTGCAACGGTTTGCAGACCTGGGCGCCTTGAACGCGCACATGGCCACCCTGCTGCGTAACCCCCACAACTATCCGGTGCTGCTCGCCCAGGTTGCGTTGAGCGAGCGGGTTGCATTCGAGGCACTGCTGAAAAAGCGCCTGAGTGATCCCGTGCCAGACCTGGAAGTCACCGGCAAGCCAGCGGGTACGCCGTTGTTCAGTGAGCTGGCTGGCCTGCACGTGCAGCGCATCAAGGATGACGCCCGGTTCATCCTGGTACCGGTTGCCGAAGTGGATGCGCAGCAACGGCTTCACCGCCTGCAAACCCTGGAGGGGGTTGGGCTGAACCTGCTGCAGATGGCCTCGATGTTCGTGCCGCAACTGGGCACTCTGATGCTCGCGGCGACGGTTGGGCAGGTGATCGAGGAGGTGTACCAGGGGGTGAACGACTGGTCTCGGGGCCACCAGCATGAAGCCTTGGAGCATATGCTGGGCGTGGCCGAGGTGGTGGCGGTCAACGCGTTGGGCGCTGCGGGCGGGCACGCGGTCGCTCGCTCGTTCAAACGCAGCGCGTTCGTCGATGAACTGGTACCGGTCGAACCCAATGCTGAAACGGCGAACCTGTGGTCGCAAGACATCAAGCCGTTCAGGGCGGCGCAGGTGCCCAGCCGGGCACTGCGCGGGCGTGACGGGCTGTTCCACTACGGTGACCGGCGCTGGTGGTTGAACGAGGGCCACTACCACGAAGTACACCGGGACCCGCTCTCGCGCCAGTGGCGGCTCTTGCGCTCCGACCGGCAGAAAGGTTTTGCGCCCACCCTGCAATGGAATGGGGAGTACGGCTGGCGCCTGTCGTGGCAACACCCGCAGGAGTGGCATGGTCAGGCAGCGCTGTTGGGGCGCTTGTGGCCGATCTCCCACGATTTCGATGCTGAGCGTATCACCCAGGTGCTGAGCATTGCTGACGTCGACGAGACCGCATTGCGTCGGCTGGTCAGTGAGCAGCGTGTGCTGCCTGTTCCTTTGCGCGACACCTTGGAGCGTTTTGCTGCTGACCGGCGCATCGACGAGTTCTTCCGTTCCCTGCAGGTTGGCCAGGAGGTGCCCGACACACAGCTGCTGCAATGGTGCTCCGAGCAACTGCCCACCCTCCCGTCGACCCAGGATGCCAAGGTGCAGGCGATTCTCCAGCAGGCGCCGACGCTGCGTGAAAAACTGATGCTGCACCTGACCGACAAAGGCCAGGACAAGGCGGGCATGAACATCATCCAGCGGGATTTCCCTGGCTTGCCAAGTGCCTATGCTGCCGATCTGCTGCTCAATGCCAGTGCCGACCAACAGGCCCGCCTGAGCGGGACTGGTCGGCTGGACCTGGCCATGGCGGAAGCCGCCCGCCTGGCCTTGCAGAACGCCAGAGTATGTCGAGCATTGCAGGGGCTTTATCTGAACAATGCCTACCATCCAGACACGGCGTCGCTGGTGTTCGCGTTGCTGAGAAAGAGCCCGGGCTGGCCGCGGCAGATCAATGTTCAGGTGCGCGAGGGTAGCGCTGGTGGGCGCTTGATCGCCGAGCTGTACTCGTCTGGTACGGCCCACCCGCCCAAGGTGCTGGTATGGGGTGAAGGCAAGATGACGGTGCATGAGAACGGCCAGCCACTGGACCTTGGCCAGTCCGGCGGTGTGGGCTTGCTCGAGACGCTTTTGGACTGCCTGCCTGCAGCGGACAAGACACGCCTGGGCTGGGCGGGCGAGGGCGGTGTGGCTGCGCTGCGTGACAGCCTGCAGCAGCGCCTGCCGGCGGACCGTGCGGCATTGCGTCGTCTGCTGGGTATCGAGGCGATCAAGCCCACCTTCCGCTCCCCCGACCGCCTGCCCGACCGGCGCTTCGGGTACCTGCTAAGTGGCCGGGGCACGGGCAACCACCTCGCCGAGCGCACTCTGCAGGACCGTGTGCGCAGCCTTTACCCAGGCTTCAGCGAGCGGCAGCTGGAGCTGTTTCTGAATGTGCTTGATGAGCAGCCAGGCTCGCCCTTCACGGTGCTGCTGGACCTGGAGCGTGAATACCTACAACTCGACCAGGCGCTGGATCGGTGGACGGTCGACACAGCGGGTGCGGCCCGCCGCCCACAGCGGCGCATGGTTGCTGATGAGCTGCGCCGGTGCTGGCGCTTTCAGGGCCTGGCAGGCAGGCGCCAGCCCAATGGCGACCCGGGGATGGTCCTGGTGCTTTCCGGGCTAGGCGCCGGGGATTTGCCAGACCTGAGCGGGCAAGGCGGGTTCACCCATGTCAGTGAGCTTGCCTTGGCGAACATGCAGCTCAGCGAGGTCCCTGCCGGGTTTTTGCAGCCGTTTCGCAGCGTCCGCGCCCTGAACCTGGACAACAACGCCCTGACCAGCTTGCCCCAGACGCTCAGCCGGTTGCTGCACTTGCAGGAACTGACCTTGTCGCGCAACGTTTTACGGCTGGATGCTGCAAGTTTCGATACGCTGGCAGGCATGTCCAGGCTCAGCGTGCTCGATCTGAGCGAGAACAGGCTGGGCAACTTCGGCCTGGCGCTTGACCGCTTGCCGCGTCTGCGCCAGCTGGGGCTGCGGGGCGTGGGCCTGACGCAGGTGCCGGCCCACCTGGAGCGTGCCGTTTCGCTCGAATACGTCGACCTGCGTGACAACCACATCAGCGAGCTGCCCGCTACGCTGAGCGCTCAGCGCGCCCAGTGGCGGCAACGCATCGCCCTGGTTGGCAACCCCTTGCCGGACATCTACCGAGACCTGTGGGTCGATGCGAGCCACACATCGGACAGCGAACTCAGCAGCGAGGGCGATGCGTTTCATATCAGCCGATGGATGGAGCACCTTGACGCCGAAGCCCGGGCCCTGCGCACGGCCCAGTGGAACCGCCTGCTGGCAGAACCCGGCAGTGGTGACTTCTTCACGTTGGTGGGTGAACTGACAGACACCAGCGACTTCCGCCTGGCACGTGGGGACCTCGAAGGGCGGCTGTGGGCGATGTTTGACACGATCGAGCAGCACACCGGCCTGCGTGAGCAGATGTTTGCCCTGGCCAGCGAGCCACGGACGTGCGTGGACAGCGTGATTTCCAGCTTTGGGCTGCTGGAGGTAAGGTTGCTGAGCGCGGCAGTAGAAGGGGCCGCTGGCGGTGATGCCGAGGGAGAGTTGCTGAGCCTTGCCCGGCGTTTTTTCCGGCTCGACCAGGTTGAAGCGTATGCACGGCAGGACATGAGCCGGCGCGAAACCGGGGGGGAGAATGTGGACCAGATCGAGGTCAGCCTGGCCTACCGGGTAGGGTTGGCCAGCAAGCTGGACTTGCCGGGGCAGGCGCGGACCATGGAGTTCGAATCCAGTGCGGGTGTTAGCCAGCAGGATCTCGATGCTGCCGAAGCCCACGTGCGCAAGGCCGAAGCCGGTGAGCAGTTGGTGAAGGACATCAGCGAGCGAGGCTTCTGGAGCGATCACCTGCAGGCGCGCCATGGCGCTGTGTTCGAAGCAATCCGCGAGCCCTTCGCCGAGCAGATGGAACGCTTGTACGCCGACCGGCAAAGCATGATTGATGCCGTGTACGACCGCCGCGCCAAAGCCATTGCCAAGGCCTGCGACAGTGCCGTCAAAGCCAAGATGCTGGAGCTTACCCGCCAGGCCATGGCCAGGCAGGCCGAGGCACCGCTTGGCTGATGTGATGTGCGCGATGTAGTTGGCGAGCCTGTTGCAGCCTACTGCCGGTTCGCCCGTTCAAGCGCCAGGGTGGTGTTTTTTCTTCGTAGCTTTAAGATGGCTGGCATCGAGCAATCTGGGCCGGCGATGAGTAACAAGGACACCATTTCCATGCATCTGGTGCGTGAGGCGCTGCTGCAGGCCTGCCCGCAAGGTTGCCCGGTTGCGGAGCTGTTGGCCAAAGCCGGGATTGACCCGCAGTTGCTGCATGAAGCGAACGCACGGGTGCCGTCGACGGCCTATGCGCGCCTGTGGCGTCTGTTGGCACGACGCTGCAATGACGAGTTCTTTGCGATGGACCCGCGCGGCCTGCGCAGCGGCAGCCTGGCGTTTTTATGCCGGGCGAGTATGGCCCAGCCCACCGTCGAGGCAGGGCTGGACACAGCCCTGGCCTTTCTCACGCTGATGCTTGAGGACCTGCAGCCAAGCCTGGTTCGCCAGCACAGCCTGGCCGAAATCGTCATCAACGAGCCCCGTGATGAGCCGCGCCGGGCCTTCACCTACTTTACCTTCTGGATGATCGTGCACGGTGTGGCTTGCTGGTTGGCGGGGCGACGCATCCCTATTCTGGCCATTGAACTGCGCTGTGCCGAGCCCCCGTTCTGCGACGATTACCGGGTCATGTTTTCTGAAAACCTGCAGTTCGGGCGCCCGCGAACCCGCATGATCATTGCCGCAGACTGTCTGGCCGGGCCCATACGGCGAAGCGAAAGCGAGCTGCAGCGGTTTCTTGCGCAGGCCCCTGGCAACATTCTGGTCAAATACCGGGACCCTGCCAGCCTGGCTCAACGGGTCCGCCAGGGCTTGCTGGCCAAGCACCCGTCTTCATGGCCAGATGCCGATGAGCTGGCGCGGCAGCTGTGCCTGTCTGCCTCCACGCTACGTCGCCGGTTGGCGGACGAGGGCCACAGCTACCAGGGGCTGAAGGACAGCGTACGGCGGCAACTGGCGATCGCCTGGCTGGCTGAAGGGCAGTTGGACATGTTCGAAATTGCAGCACGGCTGGGCTTCGCGGATGCCAGCTCGTTCTACAAGGCCTTCCGCAAGTGGTTCGGTTGCAACCCAGGGCACTATCGCAGCCTGGTGTTGGGCAATGAAGAGGTGAGTGAGGGGGTGTTTCCTGCTGCCGGTCAGTAGGTGAGGGCGACAGAGTCGAGCGGTTAGCCCTCTCTCTGGACCAACCCCAATGACTGACAGCGCAACGCCCGCAACATCCACTGCACAGCGCGACGCCAAGATGGCGCGTGCCACCCATGACTTCATCGGCGCCCGGCTGCCCCAGTGGTTGAAGCGGGCGTCCCCCGCCCAGATCAATCGCCTGCGCGACCGTTTCAAGGCGCATCACGCCAGCCAGGCGCAGGTACGTTCCGCCACGCGACGCCTGGTGCCATTGCACAGCTTTGCCCAGCTGCACATGCAACGCCTGGTCGAGGGCCTGCCTGGCAGCCCGGGCCTGGAAAAGCTGCAGTGGCTCGAAATTCGTCGCAGGTTCTCGGTGCCACCGGGTGTCGCCCTGCCGGTGCAAGCCGTCATCGAGTGGCGAGAACCTGCGGTATTGCGGCTGATGCAGAATTTCGAAGACAAGGCCAGTTTCTATCAGGGCAGTGGCTTGGTGATGGAAGGCGAGAGCACCCCGCTTTCCGGGGACACCGACGCCTTGGTCCTGGCCTGCCGCGGGCTGGATGCTGGTGAGCGTTATCAACGGCTGCTGACGCAGGTGTTTACCGAGCAGACCTGTGAGGCATTGGCCCAGGACAAACGCACAGCACTGAGCCTGGCGACCGAAATTGCCGCACTGCGCGGTGACCTTGCCGCGCCTCAGCAATTGGCACTGGCGCGCATCGCCAGCAGTGATGCAGGGAGCCAGGACCTTCATGGGTATCCAGGCCTGTTCAGTGTGCTGGGGCACACCTTGGCCGATGCCTTGCTGATCCAGCTGCGCGACGCACGCGGTAACGACCAGGGTCTGGTCTTGTACCTGCCCAGCGATCCCACGCAGGCCTTGCGTTACTTCACCTCTGCCGCACGGATGAACGCCGTGTTGGCCGATGCCTTGCGCGAGCCGGGGTACCGCAGCTACCTCAGCCAGTTGGTGGCAGTGCAGGACCGCGCCGCATTTTTGCAGTTGCTGGGTAAGCGGCTGGCTGACCCCGTGCCAGACCTGGCGCTGGAGGGCGTGCCCCAGGTCGGGGACATTTTCAGCATGCTGGTCACGCAGCAGGTACAACGGGTCAAGGACGATGCCCGGCTATTACTGGTGCCCACCGCGCTGGTGGATCAACAGGCATCGGCAACGCTGCGTGAGCAATGGTTGTCTGTCGGCCTGGGCCTGGCCAACCTCGCAGGCTTGTTCATCCCGCTGGTCGGGGCCATGTTGCTGGGGCAACTGGTGGTTCAGACGCTTGCTGAGGTTTTCGAGGGCGCAGCCGACTGGTACCACGGGCACCAGCATGAGGCGCTGGAACACATGTTGGGCGTAGCGGAAACCTTGGCGGTGACGGCTGCGGTTGCAGCAGGCGTCAACCTGACGGCCCGCGGTTTTGCCGCCAGTGAATTTGTCGAAGGGTTGGAACCGGTTGTGCTCGGTGACGGCCGCAAGCGGCTGTGGGCCAATGACCTGAAGCCTTATGCGTTGACGCCCGAGTACCCTCAACTGTCTGCGGATGGGCTGCATCGCGATCAGGGCCATAGATTGCTTCGGGTCGGCCAACACTACTATCCCGTGCACCGCCCGCAAGGCCATGGCCCTTGGCGTATTTGTCACCCTCGGCGCCCAGGCGGCTATGGGCCGCGTATCGAGGCATTTGGCAGCCGCAGTTGGCGATTGACTGATGCACGACCGCTTGAGCAACAGCACCCCCAGGCGTTGCTGAACAGCGTGTGGCCCTTGCACACCCCGCTGGACGAAACAGAAGCATCTCGCGTGCTGCTTGCCGCAGGTGTCGACATGGATGAGCTGCGTGGGCTGCAGGTGGAGTGCCGGGATACACCGGCCAACCTGCACGATACCCTGCTGCGGTTCAGCGCAGACAGGCGAATCGGCAAGTTCTTTGCCGGCTTGCAGGCAGGCTCGATACCCCGTGATGATGCCCAGGTTCTGCAATGGTGCCTTGACGCGTGTGGCATATCGCTGGAGGCCGGGGCGCGTGACGAGCTGCTGGCTGCGGCCCCTCGGCTACGCAGGCGCCTGTTCGAGCATCTGTGCCGCCAGGAAGCCGACGACGACCCCCTGCTGGCGGTAATGGCGCGTGACTTGCCAGGGCTGCCTGTCACCTATGCCCAAACGTTGGCCCATGAAATGGGCGCCGTTGAGCGACAGCTTGCGTTGGCTGAAGGCAAGTTGCCGCTGCGTAGCCTGCAGCAGGGCGCAGCGCTGATGCGGGTCGCCCGGCTGAGCCGTGCGGTTTGTGGCCTGTATCTGGACCACGCCTATAGCGATGAAACCGGTGAGCTTGCGTTCGCGCTGTTGCGCCAGCTCGAAGGGTGGCCGCCCCGGTACCTGGAACTCTGGAGTATGAGTGATCCGGGGCGCCGTATCGCTGTTTTGGGCGCGCGGGTGGAGAACGCTTCCGTGCTGAAAGTAGTGCACAAGGATGGGCTTTTCCAGGTGCGCGAAGAGGTGGCGCCCGGCTACGGCGCGTTGGTCCATGAGTCGGGCAGCCTGTTCGAGTGCTTGCTGGGGGTGTTGACCCCTGCGCAGTCCGAGGCATTGGGGCTTGCGGGCGCTGAACCGATCACCGCGCTGCGCGAGCAATTGCTCAAGCACCTTCCGCCCAGCCATGACGCGATCAGCCGAGTGCTCGGCTGGGCGCCCCAGGCCCGCTGGTTCAACCCTGGCCGGCGCATGCCCGATGGCCGTGTCGGCTACCCCTTGAGCGGGCGCCTGCCTCGGTACCCAAGCCCTCAGCGCGTGCTGCGCGATCGTTTACGTAATCTGTACCCAGGGTTGAACGATGCGCAGATCGATGAGCAACTGGCCCGCTTGGTGGAGGGGCCGCGGTCTGCCTACGACGCATTGCTCGAGCTGGAGGAAGACTTCGCCGACCTTGAGCGGCATCTGAGCCGATGGGCCAGCTTCGAGTTCGACCCTGGACGCCAGGCTGTGCGCCAGCAGGTGGCGGCGCGGCTGCGCCGGGCATGGCGGCTGCAAGGGGAACCCTGGGGCAGCGACGGGCAGGGCCAGCGGCTGAGCCTGATCAACCTGAACCTGGCCAGCCTGCCGGAGCTGCCCGGGCACATCGATTTTCCCCAGATCAGGGCGCTGGTGGTCCGCGACGTACCCATCACACAGGTGCCTACAGACTTTCTTCGTGCATTCAGTGGCCTGCGTGAGCTGACCCTCTCCAACAACCGTCTGCTGCAGGTACCGGTCGGCCTCGCTTACCTTGTAGAGCTACGCACGTTGCGTCTGGGGCACAACCGCATTCGTCTGAACCGCAATGCCCTGGATGTAATGAATGGCCTGCCCCACCTGCGCTCGCTGGACTTGAGCTACAACCCGCTTGGGGCCTTCCATGTGCGTTACAACCAGTTGACACACCTGGTTGAGCTGAACCTGCGCCATTGCCAACTGGGTGAATGGCCTTCGGGGCTGGAGCTGTGTGCAGGCCTGGAACGGGCAGACTTGCGGGACAACCAGCTGGGTCTGGTGCCGCAGGCAATCCTTTCAATGCCCCACGTGCAACGGCTCGGCCTGATGGTAGACCGTAACCGCTTGAGCATGGCGGACATCCAGCAGCTCTTCGCACTCGACACCATCGCTGAGCACTTCCACTTGCCTGAGGCCCGGCGGGCCGTCGAGCCGACCGCAACCCGTCGGCTGTGGCTGGATGCCATCGATGTGCAGCAGACGCCCGGCCGGCAAGCGCTGTGGGACCGGATCATGGCAATGCCGCGCAGTGGCGGCCTGCTCAGGGTGCTCAGCCGCCTGCAGGACACTGGCGACTACCAGCAAGCCTCGTTCTACCTTGCCGAGCGAGTCTGGTCGGTACTTGAAGCGATTGATGGCAACGCTCAATTGCGACAGCGTGTCTTCAGCTTGGCCGAATTGCCTTTGACCTGTGCCAACACGGTCGCTGACCGTTTCTGTGAGCTGCAACTGAGGGTGCTGGCCGAGGCGGCCGAGCATTATACGCTGCCGGATCGAAGCAATGACCTGCTGATGCTCGGCCAGCAGTTGTTTCGCCTGGAACGGCTGGAGCAGGTGGTCAGGCGCGATATCATGCAGCGGTTGGCCGCTCGCGAATGGGTCGACCAGATCGCGCTCAGCCTGCAATACCGCGTGCGTTTGCGGGTGCGGCTGAACCTGCCGTGCCAGCCCCGGGCGATGCGCTACGAGGAGGCGGCCAACGTGACCCAGGCCCAGCTCGACCAAGCCTGCCAGGAGGTGCTGTCGGCGCAGCCACCCGACGCGCTGGCTGTCAGCCTGGCCCAAAGGGCGTTTTGGGAGCGTTGCATGCAAACCCTACACGCCCAGGCCTTCGCGTCCCTCGATGCACGCCTGGCCGCGCGCCGCGCTGCCTTGGCTGCGCGACAAGGCGAGCTGCCAGCTGATCAATACCAATTGGAGTGGGACGACCTGGAAATCGAGCATGCCGGGGATCGGCAGATGCTTGTAGAAGAGCTGACGCGTCAGTTGCTATTCGGCCGGGAGCGGGGCTTGGGCTGAGGCCTTCAGCGGCCAAACCGGTCAGCCACATTGACAGCTTTGGCCATTGCCCCAGCGCCTGGTCGGCGCGAACATCGTCGGACCACTCCAACAAAAACAAGCCAGGAGTCCGACGATGCGTGATTACGCCGAGGCTGCCCGTTCGTTCAATTATTTCGACACTGCCAGCGCCGCGCTGCACGGCAGCCTCGAGGCGCTCAATGCCTGCGTCGAGTGCTGCGATCGCCATGTCGGCAGTGGCAAGCTGGCTCTGCATTGGGAAGACCGCGATGGCAATACCGAACAGTTGAGTTTCGAGCAACTGCAGGCGCTTGCCGCTCGGTTTGCCAGCGTGCTGAGAGCACAGGGCGTGGTAGCCGGTGACCGGGTGGCGGGGCTGTTGCCGCGGACTCCGCAACTGCTGGTGACGATTTTGGCCACTTGGCGCCTGGGCGCCGTTTACCAGCCGCTGTTCACCGCTTTCGGGCCGACGGCCATCGAGCACCGCCTGCACCAGTCGCACGCCCGGGTGGTGGTCACCGACAGCCATAACCGCTCCAAGCTGGATGATGTGAAGGGTTGCCCGCTGATCATCACGGTCAATGCCCGTAGCGGTGAACTGGACTTCCAGCAGTGCCTGGAGCAGACGCCACAGGGGTGCGACCCGGTGATGCTGACGGGCGATGACCCGTTTCTGCTGATGTTCACGTCCGGCACCACCGGGCCTGCCAAACCGCTGCAGGTCCCCCTGAGGGCAATCGTTGCGTTTCAGGGCTACATGCGTGACGCCATCGACCTGCGCGGCGAGGACAGGTTCTGGAACCTGGCCGACCCCGGTTGGGCGTATGGCCTCTACTACGCTGTGACCGGGCCGTTATCGCTTGGGTATGCGACCACCTTCTATGACGGGCCTTTCAGCGTGGAGAGCTGCGCAAGGGTGATCCGCACACGGGGTATCACCAACCTTGCCGGCTCGCCGACGGCCTACCGCCTGCTCATCGCTGCGGGCGAGCAGTTTTCTGCACCGGTCAAGGGGTGCCTGCGGGTGGTCAGCAGTGCCGGCGAGCCGCTGAACCCTGAGGTTATCCGCTGGTTTGGCGACGAACTGGGTGTGACCATCCATGACCATTACGGGCAAACCGAACTGGGGATGGTGCTGTGCAACCACCATGGCCTTGCCCATCCCGTGCACCTGGGCGCAGCGGGTTTTGCGGTGCCCGGGCACCGCATCGTGGTACTGGACGAACAGCGTCGCGAGTTGCCACCGGGCCAGCCGGGCATTCTGGCCGTTGACCGTGAGCAGTCGCCGATGTGCTGGTTTGCGGGCTATCACGCGCTGCCGACCAAGGCGTTTGCCGGCAAGTACTACCTCAGCGGCGACACCGTCGAATTGAACCCGGACGGCAGCATCAGCTTTGTCGGGCGTAGCGATGATGTGATCACCACGTCGGGCTACCGGGTGGGGCCGTTCGACGTGGAGAGTGCGCTGATCGAGCATGCGGCGGTGGTGGAGGCGGCAGTGGTTGGCAAGCCGGACCCTGAGCGCACCGAGCTGATCAAGGCATTCGTGGTGTTGGCCAATGGCTTCACGGCGAGTGACGAATTGGAAGAGCAGTTGCGCCAGCATGTTCGCCAACGGCTCTACGCCCACGCCTACCCAAGAGAAATCGAATTCGTCAGCGAGCTGCCCAAGACCCCGAGCGGCAAGCTGCAACGCTTCATCCTGCGTAACCAGGAAGTGGCCAGACAACAAGCGCAACAAGCCAATAACGCCGGCGCCTGAAAGGAAACCCGACATGCAGATAGCCAACAAACATTTCATCGTCACCGGCGCAGCCTCCGGCCTGGGGGCTGCCACTGCGCAGATGCTGATCGAGGCCGGTGCCTCGGTGATGCTGGTGGACCTCAACGCGGAGGCGGTCGAGGCCAAAGCCCAGGCGTTGGGCGAGAGGGCCAGGTTCAGCGTGGCAGACATCAGCGACGAAGCGGCCGCCAAGGCCGCCGTGGCGGCTGCCCTCAGTGCGTTTGGCAGCCTGCACGGCCTGGTCAACTGCGCAGGCATCGTTGGCGCTGAAAAGGTGCTCGGCAAGCAGGGCCCGCACCGCCTGGCCAGCTTTGCCGCGGTCATCAACGTCAACCTGGTCGGCAGCTTCAACATGCTGCGGCTCGCCGCCGAGGCCATGGCTGAAGGGGTTGCCGACGAGGGGTCCGAGCGCGGGGTCATCATCAATACGGCCTCGATAGCCGCCTATGATGGGCAGATTGGCCAAGCGGCCTACGCGGCGTCGAAGGGGGCGATTGCCAGCCTGACGCTGCCTGCTGCCCGCGAGCTGGCGCGTCATGGCATCCGGGTAATGACCATCGCCCCGGGCATTTTCGAAACCCCCATGATGGCTGGCATGACCGAAGAAGTGCGGGCTTCGCTGGCGGCCGGCGTGCCGTTCCCACCACGGCTCGGCCGCCCGCAGGAGTACGCCGCGCTGGCGCGGCATATCATCGAGAACAGCATGCTCAACGGCGAGGTGATCCGCCTTGACGGTGCGCTGCGCATGGCGGCCAAGTAAGGAGAAGCATCATGAACCTGGGCAATGATCCGGTGGTAATCGTCAGCGCTGCACGCACCCCCATGGGCGGGCTGCAGGGCGACTTCAAGAGCCTGACTGCAGCGCAGCTTGGCAGCGTAGCCATTCGTGGGGCTGTCGAGCGCGCCGGCCTGGATGCAGCCAGTGTCGACCAGGTGCTGTTCGGTTGCGTGCTGCCGGCCGGCCAGGGCCAGGCGCCGGCACGCCAGGCGGCGTTGGGCGCAGGGCTGGGCAAGCACACCACCTGCACCACCTTGAACAAGATGTGCGGCTCGGGCATGCAGGCGGCCATCATGGGCCATGACCTGCTGCTGGCCGGCACCGCCGATGTGGTGGTGGCCGGCGGCATGGAGAGCATGAGCAACGCCCCCTACCTGCTGGACAAGGCCCGTGCGGGCTACCGCATGGGCCACGGCAAAATCATCGACCACATGTTCATGGACGGCCTGGAAGACGCCTACGACAAGGGCCGGCTGATGGGCACCTTCGCCGAGGACTGCGCGCAGGCCAATGGCTTCAGCCGCGAGGCCCAGGACCAGTTCGCCCTGGCGTCGCTCACCCGTGCCCAGCAGGCCATTACGGCCGGCCGCTTCGCTGCGGAGATCGTGCCAGTGGATGTGATCGAGGGCAAGCAGCAGCGGGTCATCAAGGATGACGAGCAGCCACCCAAGGCGCGCCTGGACAAGATCGCCCAGCTCAAACCAGCTTTCCGCGAAGGCGGGACAGTGACCGCAGCCAACGCCAGTTCCATTTCCGATGGCGCCGCAGCATTGGTGCTGATGCGTCGCTCCCAGGCCGACCAGCGCGGGTTGCAACCGCTGGCGGTGATCCATGGGCATGCCGCGTTCGCTGATGCCCCTGCACTGTTCCCCACTGCGCCTATCGGTGCCATGGACAAGCTGATGAAGCGCACCGGCTGGAGCCTGAGCGACGTCGACCTGTTCGAGATCAACGAAGCCTTCGCTGTGGTGACCCTGGCGGCCATGAAACACCTGGACCTGCCCCATGAGAAGGTCAACATCCATGGCGGTGCCTGTGCGCTGGGCCACCCGATTGGTGCTTCCGGCGCGCGCATTCTGGTCACGCTGCTGCACGCGCTGCGTCAGAACAACCTGCGCCGTGGTGTAGCGGCCATCTGCATTGGCGGTGGCGAGGCTACGGCCATGGCTATCGAATGCCTGTACTGAGGTGAAGCATGCTGGTTAACGACGAGCAACAACAGATCGCCGATGCGGTGCGCAGTTTCGCCCAGGAGCGGCTCAAGCCCTTTGCCGAGCAATGGGACAAGGCTCACCGGTTTCCCAAGGAGGCCATCGAGGAAATGGCCGGGCTTGGCCTGTTCGGCATGTTGGTGCCCGAGCAGTGGGGCGGCAGTGACACGGGTTACGTGGCCTATGCCATGGCCCTGGAGGAGATCGCCGCCGGTGATGGTGCCTGCTCGACCATCATGAGCGTCCATAACTCGGTAGGGTGTGTGCCCATTCTGCGTTTTGGCAGCGACCAACAGAAGGCACAGTTTCTGACGCCGTTGGCCACAGGCGAGATGTTGGGGGCGTTCGCTCTCACCGAACCCCAGGCAGGCTCTGATGCCAGCAGCCTGAAGGCGCGTGCGCGGCGTGAAGGCGACCACTACGTGCTGACCGGCAGCAAGCAGTTCATCACCTCCGGGCAGAATGCCGGCGTGGTGATCGTGTTCGCCGTCACCGACCCCAGCGCTGGCAAGCGCGGTATCAGTGCCTTCATCGTCCCCACCGACTCGCAGGGTTATCAGGTAGCGCGGGTTGAAGACAAACTGGGCCAGCACGCCTCCGACACGTGCCAGATCGTGTTCGACCATGTGTGCGTACCCGTGGCCAACCGGCTGGGTGAAGAGGGCGAGGGCTACCGCATCGCGTTGGCCAACCTCGAAGGCGGGCGTATCGGTATCGCGGCCCAGGCCGTGGGCATGGCCCGGGCTGCGTTCGAGGTGGCCCGCGACTATGCGCGCGAGCGGCAGAGCTTTGGCAAGGCGTTGGTAGAGCACCAGGCCGTCGCCTTCAGGCTGGCAGACATGGCTACCCGAATTGCCGTCGCCCGGCAGATGGTGCTGCACGCCGCTGCGCTGCGTGACGCCGGGCGCCCGGCGTTGGTGGAGGCGTCGATGGCCAAGCTGTTCGCCTCGGAAATGGCCGAAAAGGTCTGTTCGGATGCCTTGCAGACATTGGGGGGTTATGGCTATCTGAGTGACTTCCCGCTGGAGCGCATTTACCGCGACGTACGGGTTTGCCAGATTTACGAAGGCACCAGCGATATTCAGCGCATGGTCATTGCGCGCAATCTTTGAAGGAGCAGACCGCATGGCATTCGAAACCATCCTGTTGGACATTCACGGCAAGGTCGGGCTGATTACACTCAATCGCCCTCAGGCACTGAACGCACTGAACGCGCAGATCGTCAGCGAGATCAATCAGGCCCTGGACCAGCTGGAGCGCGACCCGGCAATTGGTTGCATCGTGCTGACAGGTTCTGCCAAGGCCTTTGCTGCGGGCGCCGATATCAAGGAAATGGCCGGCCTTGAGTACCCGCAAATCTATGTGGATGACCTGTTCGCCGACGCCGACCGCATCGCCAACCGCCGCAAGCCGATCATTGCCGCGGTATCTGGCTTTGCCCTGGGCGGCGGCTGCGAGCTGGCCATGATGTGCGATTTCATCCTGGCGGGCGACAACGCCCGGTTCGGCCAGCCGGAAATCAACCTCGGTGTATTGCCCGGCATGGGCGGTACCCAGCGCCTGACGCGTGCGGTGGGCAAGGCCAAGGCCATGGAGCTGTGCCTCACCGGGCGCCTGATGGGGGCTGAAGAGGCGGAGCGGGCGGGGCTGGTGGCGCGTGTGGTGCCCCAGGCCGAACTGCTGGAAGAAGCCCTCAAGGTGGCGGCGACCATCGCCAGCAAGTCGGTGCCGGTGAGCATGATGGTCAAGGAAAGCGTGAACCGCGCCTTCGAGGTGACGCTGAGCGAGGGGGTGCGCTTCGAGCGCCGGGTGTTCCATGCAGCCTTTGCCACTGAAGACCAGAAAGAAGGCATGTCGGCCTTTATCTCCAAGCGCGAGGCGCAGTTCAAGGACCGTTGAGCCCTGCCGCTTGCCTGCTTGAGTTGCTGGATGCCGCCGCCACCTGCAAGGGCACTTGCCGGTGGCGGCCCGCTTTGTGCGCACCGACCAGCGGAATCTGCACCCTTCACGCAAATTCGCCCGCGATTGCTGTTGCTCCAGGCGACGTGGCGCCTTAGACTTCCGCCCCCTGTAAAAGAGTGCCGATTGGCGCTTGAAGAATTTCGCTGCCGATGCCTGGGCGTCGGCGGCAACCGAATCGCCCAAATGCACATATTTTCATAGAGAATTCGATGACCAAGGAACAGTTGCTGGCCATGTCGGCCGATGACTACATGAACGCTGATCAGCTGGCCTTCTTCACACAGCTGCTGCAAGCGATGAAAGTCGAAACCCATGAACGCATCGAGCTGAGCCGCGCCACCATCGAAGGCCTGGACACCCCGTCGGACCCTGCCGATGTGGCGTCGGTTGAAGAAGAGCGCAGCTGGCTGGTGAACGCCATCGACCGTGATCAGCGCCTGCTGCCACAGTTGGAGATGGCGTTGGACCGCATCACTGACGAGAGCTTCGGCTGGTGCGACGACAGCGGTGAACCCATCGGCCTGAAGCGTCTGCTCATCAGCCCGACCACCAAGTACTGCATCGAAGCCCAGGAGCGCCACGAGCAGCTGGACCGCCACCAGCGCCAGGTCTGATCCGCACGCGATGCACAGCCCCACGGAGCGATCCCTGGGGCTTTTTGCTTTTCTGGCGGGTTGATCGGCTACATACGCCGGGCACAGCAGTGGCAGTTGCGCAAAGGCCCTGCGGCCTGCTAAATAGGGATTAGCTCTCGACGGGTTTCACCGTTTTCGGGCATATTCCCCCGCCAGCAGTGCGCAAGTGGATGTCAGGGCTCGTATCGCGCAGGCCCATTCCTGAACCGCATTTTTACGGGCAGTGAGTGTCAGACTAAGCGCTCATCGCCGTGGGAGCATGCCCCAAGTCTTTTAACGACGGCGAAGCCGGCAAGCCACAGTAAAAATTCCTGCACGCTGCAGCGCCAGCGGGGGCAGACATTTCACAGCGTGTTTTATTAGTCTTTTAGCCTATCGATTAGAAACGGCCGTGCCTCGTCGAGCGTTGACGGGCGCGGGTAGTAAACGGTTGAGGATTACTTCATTGGCAGTCAGTACTCTTGATACGCATGCGTTGTTCGCCCTGGGCGACCTGCGCGGCAAGTTGGCTCATTTGTTTCAGGGCCGTTTTGTCTACGTTACCGAACAGAACCCCGATGGCCTTTACATGGCCGAAATCGATACCGAAAGCGCGTTGGTGGTGGATGACAAACAGCGATTGGAGCTGAAAGTCGGCGACCACTTTCGTGCTGCCGTGCTACCAAGCCGCGAGGGCGGCAAGTTGGAAATACGCTTTCGCGATATCAAGTTGAATGTGTACGGGGTAGGCGATTACGCATTCGTGTCAGTGCCCGAAGGCGAGGGCATCGTGTTCCGTGAAGGCCAGGGTGTCATGCTGGTGTTCGCAGCCCAGCAGCAGGTTCAGGAAGGCCTTGGCAAGCTGCTCAAGGCAGTGACGGGCAAGGTTGCCAAATGGCGTAAAGGTGAGCTCACTACCTTCAAGGCCAGTGAGTGACCGGGGATGCACCTGTCACCCGTGCAGCGTTCCATCGCCAGCACCATGCGCGGGCGGTGGCCGAGGCTGAGCGGTTGCTGGCCCGGCGTTGTGAGCTGCAAGCAGGCTGGTTGAGTTGGGTAGCGGCCGAGCTTTATCAGCTGGGGCCGCCGCCCTATGCCGCCATGGTCAGGCGCGAATTGCAGCGCCTTAGCCAAGCGTGACGGCAGCCACGCTCAGTTGCCGCTGTCCAGGCCGCTGCTGACTTCTTCGGGTACCGGCTCTTTGGCCTGGCGCTTGCGAAATAGCCCGGCGCGCGCCAGCAACAGCGTGGTGACCGGCACTGTAATGGACAGCAGAATCGGGATCAGCCAAGCGTGCAGTACGGCAGCTTCCTTGAGCCAGGAGAAGTAGATGATCGACGCGAGCGCCACGCACCAGGCGCCGATGGTCGAGGCCAGTGCCGGGGGGTGCATGCGCTGGAAGTAGTCTTTCAAGCGCACCAGCCCTATTGCGCCGACCAGGGCGAACAGGCTGCCGGTCAGCAGCAGCAGGGCTGTGACCAGCTCGAGCCAGAAGGGCAATGTCAGAGATTCGGTCATTCGATCACCTCACCGCGCAGCAGGAATTTGGCCAGGGCAAACGACCCGACGAAACCGAAGAGTGCAATCAGCAGCGCGCCTTCGAAATAGGTGTCACTGGCATAGCGGATACCCAGCACCAGCATGGTCAGCATGGCCAGGATGTACAGGTAGTCCAGCGCCAGCACCCTGTCCTGGGCCGATGGGCCGCGGAATAGCCGTACCAGCGTGAGCCCCATGGCCAGTGCGAAGATGAACAGGCTGGCTAGAACAGCATTGGCGAGCAGGCCGGTCATTGGAAGATCTCCATCAGCGGGCGTTCGTAGGTGTCCTTGAAGTGCTTGATAAAAGCCGCCTCGTCCTCCAGATCGAACACATGGAGCAACAGCACGCTGCGGTCCAGCGCCAGTTCAGACCAGACAGTGCCGGGTACCACGGTGGTGATCATCGACAGCGTGGCCAGGCCGTGGGGTTCACGCAAGGCCAGCGGTATGTGAACAAAGGCCGAACGGGGCGGGCGTTTGCCGGCGCGCAGTACGCCCCGTGCCACTTCCAGGTTTGACAGGATTACATCCAGGCCTACGCGACCGATCAGTTTTACGATCACCCGTGGGCGGCGCACGTGGGCGTGCTGCGGGCGCAGGGGCGCCATCAGCAGCGGTGCGAGGATACCCAGTACGGCTGCCAGCAGCAGGTTGCCGGCACTCACCGAAAGGTTCAGCAGCAGCCACAAGACGAACAAGGACAGGGAGAGCAAAGGCGCGGGGAACAGGCGGCTCATGGTTGCACCTCTGCCTGCACGTCGAACGAAGTCGGGCCTGGTATTGGCCGCGCCGCCATCACCGCCTCTATGTAGGCATCCGGCGCCTGCAGGCTCGCAGCCGTGTCCTGGGTATAGCGCAGCAATGGCTCGGCCTTGAAACTGAGTGCCATGCACAAGGCCAGCAGCAGCACGACCGCCAGGCATTCGAAGCGGCGCAGTACCGGTGAAGGGCGCTCGTCTGGCTTCCAGAAACGCTGGATACCCACGCGACCAAAGGCTATCAGCGAAGCCATGCCCGACAACACCAGCAGCGCCACCAGGCCCCACCCGGCCGCGCCTAGCGGCTGCTCGGCCGGCATACCCAGGCCGTTAGGGTTGAACAGTGCGCTGATCAGGTTCACCTTGGCCACAAAGCCTGAGAGCGGCGGCATGCCGATAATCAGCAGGGCGCAGGCGATGAAGCTGAGGCCGAGGAACGCCATGGTCCAGGGGATGATCTGGCCGATCACCGCTTTTTGCTGGTCATCGAGGTTGATGCCTTTTGGGGGGTGAAGCGACTCCAGCGGCGACGGCATGGCGTCTTCTTCTTCGTCCAGCGGCAATTCATTGGCCGAGCGCGAGCGTTCGACCAGTTCGGCCAGCAAGAACAGCGCACACATGGCCAGGGTGGAGTTGACCAGGTAGAACAGGGCAGCACCGGTCAGGGCGAGTTGGGCAAAGCCGACAGCGCCAAGCAGGGTACCCGCTGAAACCAGGATGCTGAGCGCTGCCATGCGTTCCAGGCGCTGGGCTGCCAGGATCGACACCGCCGCGACTGCCAACGTTGCCAGGCCACCATACACCAGCCATTCCCCGCCAAAATAGGCCGAGGCTCCGGCCTGGCCGGAGAACAGCAAGGTCCACAGGCGCAGCACGGCGTACAAGCCGACTTTGGTCATGATGGCGAACAGCGCTGCCACCGGGGCGCTGGCCGATGCGTAGGCAGGTACCAGCCAGAAGTTCAGCGGCCATATACCGGCCTTGACCAGAAACGCCATGGCGAGGATGGCCGCACCTGCGTGCAGCAGGCCGCGGTCGGCCTCGGGCACCAGTGGAATCTTGAGGGCCAGGTCTGCCATGTTCAGGGTGCCGGTAACGCCGTACAACATCGCCGCGCCAATCAGGAACAATGACGAAGCGAACAGGTTTACAGCGATATAGTGCAGCCCCGCCCGTACCCGTGCCCGGCCAGAGCCGTGTAGCAATAGCCCGTACGAGGCAGCCAGCAATACTTCGAAGAACACGAACAGGTTGAACAGGTCGGCGGTAAGAAAGGCGCCGTACAGGCCCATCAACTGGATCTGGAACAATGCATGGAAGCTGGCGCCGGCCCCATCCCAGCGGGCTCGGGCGAACAGCAGGGCGCAGAAACCGATGATGCCGGTCAGCGTCAGCATCAGCGCAGAAAGGTGATCGAGTACCAGTACGATCCCGAACGGTGCTGGCCAGTTACCCGGCAGGTACACGCCGATCGATTCTGCCTGGCCCTGAGTGCGCACCCATAGCAGCAGGCTGACAGCCACACACAGGCCTGCGAAGGTGGAGAGCAAATTCAGGCGGGCCTTGATTTGCCGGTGCTTTTCGCCAAGCAACAGCATGATAGCTGCGGTGATCAGGGGCAGCAGGATAGGGGCGACGATCAGCTGACTCATGCCACTCATTCCTCACGCTCCCGGCCATCGACATGGTCGGTGCCCGTCAGCCCGCGGGAGGCCAGCAACACCACCAGGAACAACGCGGTCATGGCGAAGCTGATGACGATCGCGGTGAGCACCAGCGCCTGGGGCAACGGGTCGGTGTAGTGCAGCAAGTCTTGCGTTACACCGTCCTTGATGATCGGCTCTTTGCCGATGAACAGGCTCCCCATGCTGAAGATGAACAGGTTGACCCCGTACGACAACAGGCACAGGCCCATGATCACCTGGTAGGTACGGGGGCGCAGAATCAGCCACACCCCGGATGCGGCCAGCACGCCGATGGCGACTGCAATAACTTCTTCCATCAGGCGGCTCCTGTCTGTCGGTTCTTGGCCGGGTTGGCCGGGCGGTAGGCGCGCACTGACTGGTGGGCCAGTGCGGTAAGGATCAACAGGGTCGACCCGACCACTACCGTGTACACGCCGACATCGAAGAACAGTGCGCTGGCCACGTGCACATCACCCAGTACCGGCAGGTGCAGGTGGGCAGTGTGCGTGGTGAGGAACGGGTAGCCGAGCAGCATGGCCCCGGCACCGGTAAGGGTCGCGCACAGCAGGCCCATACCCATCCAGCGCAGTGGGCGCAGGCTCATCTGCGCCTCGACCCATTGGGTGCCGGCAACCATGTACTGCAGGATGAACGCCACCGACATGACCAAACCTGCCACGAAGCCACCGCCAGGCTGGTTGTGACCCCGCATGAACAGGTACATCGAGACCAGCAGGGCGATGGGCAGCAGCAAGCGTACCAGCACGGCCGGCACCATCATGAAGCCCATGGCGGTGTCTGTGGCGTGGCGTGGGTTGACCAGGTCGGTCACCACATCAGGCGCCAGCTGGCGCTGTTGTGTGGGCAGTTGCATGCTCTCCTTGGGTGGGCGGAAGCGCCGCAGCAAGGCGAATACGGTAAGCGCCACGGCGACCAGCACGGTGATTTCGCCGAGGGTGTCGAAGCCGCGGAAGTCCACCAGCATCACATTGACCACGTTGGTCCCACCACCCTGGGGCAGTGCGCGGCTAAGGTAGAACGAGGAAATGTCGTTGGGCGTTGGCCGCGTGAGCATGGCATAGGACAGCACTGCCATGCCGCCGCCCACCAGCACCGCCAGCAGCAGGTCGCGCAGGCGTCGGGCGCGGGCCCTGTCAAATTTGCCTGGCAGTGGTGATACACCTTCTATACGCCTTGGCAGCCAGCGCAGGCCCAGCAGGATCAACACCGTGGTCACCACTTCCACCACCAGCTGGGTCAACGCCAGATCAGGTGCGGAGAACCAGACGAAGGTGATGCAGGTCATCAGGCCGCAGACGCTGACCATGATCAGTGCGGCCAGGCGGTGGTACTTGGCCTGGTAGGCGGCGCCAATCGCGCAGGCAATCGCGATGAGCCAGAGTGCGACGAACACGCCGGAGCCTGGAATCTTCGGCCGGTCGCCCCATGTGAGGCCACTGTAGACCATGGGCGTAAGGCCGGCGAGGAACGCTGCCACCACGATCATGAACAGCTGCGCCTGGAGGCGGCGACTGGTGAGCAGGCGCTCCACGTGTCTGGCCAGCAGCATTAGCTGTATCTGCCCATGCTCGAACAGGCGCTTGCCGTTGAAGCGTTCGATCACCGGCGGGTACGTGAAGCGCCCGCGGCGCATTTGCTTGCGAAGCATCAGGTACAGCACTACGCCGCCGCTCATGGCCACCAGGCTCATCATCAACGGGGCATTCCAGCCGTGCCAGATCGCCAGGCTGTATTCAGGCAGCGTGCCGCCGACCACGGGCAGGGCTGCGGCCGCCAGCAGTGGGCCAACCGACTGGGCGGGGAAGATGCCCACCACCAGGCAGGTCAGGACCAACAACTCGACCGGCGCACGCATCCAGCGTGGCGGCTCGTGCGGGGTATGCGGCAGGTCTTGCGCCGTGGGGCCGAAGAACACGTCCACGGTGAAACGCAGGGCGTATGCCACGCTGAATGTGCCTGCCAGGGTGGCGATGACCGGCAGCAAGGCTTCGATCCAGGCACTGGAGGTGATGAATACGGTTTCGGCAAAGAACATCTCTTTGGACAGGAAACCGTTCATCAGCGGTACCCCGGCCATCGACGCGCTGGCGACCATGGCCAGTGTGGCAGTGTAGGGCACCAGGCGAATCAACCCACTGAGACGGCGTATGTCACGGGTGCCGCTTTCATGGTCGATGATGCCTGCGGCCATGAACAGCGACGCCTTGAAGGTGGCGTGGTTGAGGATGTGGAACACGGCAGCCACCGCGGCCAGCGGACTGTTCAACCCAAGCAGCAGGGTGATCAGGCCAAGATGGCTGATGGTGGAGTAGGCCAGCAGGCCCTTGAGGTCGTTCTGGAACATGGCGGCGAAGGCGCCGAGCAACAACGTCAAGGCGCCGGCACCGCCGACGATCCAGAACCATTCTTCGCTGCCGGACAATACTGGCCACAGCCTCGCCAGCAAGAAGACCCCGGCCTTGACCATGGTCGCCGAGTGTAGATAGGCCGAGACCGGTGTGGGGGCCGCCATGGCGTGGGGCAGCCAGAACTGGAAGGGGAACTGCGCGCTCTTGCTGAGTGCGCCGATGAGGATCAGTGGCAGCAGCACGGGGTACAGTGCGTGCTGGCGGATGGTGTCACCTGCAGCCAGGACCTTGTCCAGGTCATAGCTGCCTGCCACATGGCCGAGCAGTAGCGCCCCCACCAGCAGGCATAGGCCCCCTGCACCGGTGACCATCAAGGCCATGTAAGCGCCGCGACGCGCGTCAGCGCGGTGGTGCCAGTAGCCAATGAGCAGGAACGAGAACAGGCTGGTCAGTTCCCAGAAGAACACCAGCTGTATGAGGTTGCCCGAGATGACCAGGCCGAGCATGGCCCCCATGAAGGCCAGGAAAAACGCGAAGAAGCGCGGAACCGGGTCTTGCGGAGACATGTAGTAACGGGCGTACAGCGACACCAGGGTGCCGATGCCCAGTACCAGCAGCGAGAACAACCAGGCAAAGCCGTCCATGCGCAATACCAGGTTCAGCCCCAGGCTTGGCAGCCACAAGAACTCTTCGCGAATGACGCCCCCGTGGGCGATCTGAGGGTAAAGCAGTGCTACCTGGACGGTACCGACCAAGGCCACGAGCCCAGCAAGAATGGACTCGGCGTTCCGTGCGTTGTGCGGCAGCGCGGCTGCCAGCAAACTGCCCACGAACGGCAGAAGCAATAGCACTATCAATGACATAGAGTTCTATTCTGAGAGGTTTGCCAAGGATCATACGTGCCAGAGGGGTCGATCACCAACCCGCAAGCTGTCGCAGAATCCTACAAATACGCTGTGACAAGCTGTTTTTTTATAACAGTTTTTTACAAAGCATAGCCGCAGCGTTAGAGGTCGGCTTGGGGGGCGCGTTCATTCTGTGGTTGCGTGCGGCCGGCCGCCTGACGCGTGCGGCGTACCTTGAGCTCGCTGACCACCACCGCGATCACGATCAACAGCCCGCCCAACAGGGCCACACCGGGCAGGCGCTCCCCCGCCATGCGCCCGACCAGGCCTGCCCACACAGGCTCGCCCGCGTAGATCAAGGTAGCCCGGGTGGGCGATACGGATTTCTGTGCCCAGTTCATGGCAACCTGGATCACGGCGCTCATGGCCCCCAGGCCCACTGCACTGGCCAGCAGCAGCCAGGAGAAGTCCGGAATACGTTCCTGCGTCGGCACCACCATCAGAAACGCCAGCACCGAGGCCGTTGCCAGTTGCACCACGGTGACCCGTCGTACATCGACCTGGCCGGCGAAGCGGCTGATCAGGATGATTTCGGCGGCGATGGCGATGGCGCTGACCAGGGTGACCACTTCACCTTCGCTCATGTGCAAACTGCCGCTGTCGGGCCCTGCCAGCAGCATGAGCCCAACGAACGCGATGCCTATGCCAATGCTCGGCATCAGGCCGGGCCTGCGCCCCAGTACCACCCACTGCAGCAGTGGCACGAAGGGTACGTAGAGTGCGGTGATGAACGCCGACTGGCTGCTGCTTATGGTCTGCAGGCCCATGGTTTGCAGACCGTAACCCAGCATGATGGTCACGCCGATCAGCATCCCAGCCTTGAGCTCGGTGAGTGTGAGCCCGCCCAGCGCCCGCGCAGAAACCATGCCCACGAACAGCGCAGCTGCGGCAAAGCGAAGGCCGACGAAGAACATGGGGCCGCTGACGGTCATCACGTTGTGCACCAGCAGGAAGGTGCCACCCCACAACATGGTGATGAATATCAGCACCAGTTCCGCTTTGCTCAGGCGAAACGTGACGCTGGGGGTGGGCTGTTGGCTGGCTGTGGTCATGGGCTTGCATGCTCGTAGGGGGCGGCGCACAATCGCCACACGCTGGGCAGTATACTGCGCAACAATTGTAAGTGAGCAATATAGTGCACAAAGACCCTTCACATCGCGCCTCGGTTTTGCAGCACGTCAGCCTCAATGTACGCAACTTGCGCCACGCGGCAGGCATGAGTCAGGCCGCGCTCGCCGACCGCTCTGGTGTGAGCCGGCGCATGCTGGTGGCCATCGAGGCGGGTGAAAAGAATGTCAGCCTCACCACACTGGACTTGATTGCCCAGAGCCTCGGTGTGGCGTTCAGTACACTGATCCAGGCGCCCAACTTGCGTGACCCAGGCCGCATCGAGGAACTGGCCTGGGCCGGTGAACACCCGCAAAGCCGTGCAGTGCTGCTGGGCAGCAGCGTGGCGCGGCGCGAGGTGGAGTTGTGGGAATGGACCCTGGCTCCCGGCGAGTGCTATCGCAGCGAGGCCGATGCCGAGGGCTGGAGTGAACAGTTGTATGTGACGCAGGGGCAGCTCACATTGATCATCGAAGCCACCGAACACCGGCTGCAGCAAGGGCAGTTTCATGTGTTCCCCAGTAACTGCCGCTATGCCTACCGGAACGACGGCGAGACAGCAGTCACTTTTGTGCGCAACGTCGTCATCTGAAAGCCGAATAGCTCGGCCAGGCACTTGACCTCGAGTTTAGTTGAGGTTTTACCCTCTCCGGCATCGCGCACCAAGCGCCAATGGCCAGGAGAGAGTGAATGTCGGCAAACCCTACTGCCATCTGGTTCACCCAGATGATCGAATACCAGGTACCCAGCCTGTTTCAGCGCGAGCTGGCGCAAGCGTTGATGAACAGCAGTGAGGCGCTGGCACTTCAATGCGACGGGTTGCAGACGATCAGCATACAGGCGAGCGAAGACGGCAGCCGGGTGCTGCAGTACCTGCAGTGGGAGTCCCGGCAGGCGTGGGTCGGTGCTGCTGCCTACTTTGTCGACGAGTCGTATGTGCAATTGCTGCAGCGCTACCAGGCGCGCGGGGCCCACTTCGCTGCTTACCAGGCGCTTCGCAGCCTGGCGCGTGGCCCACACGGTGCCCTCTACTGCCAGATGGGTGAGCATGACGCGCAGCGGGGGTAACGCCTGAGCGGTGTAGGACCCGTCTGAAATGCTGAAATGTGCGCGGTCTAGTGGCATGCACAAGCCGATGTTGATTGCAGCCCTCTGGGAGCTGTTTCATTATCGGTGCCACGAATCAACCCAGACGCACCTGCAGGAGAGCCCATGAACGCGCAGCCTACCTATGAGCAACCTACGCCAGAGCGCTTGGCGCGCGTGCGCCAGGCCATGGCCGCCGAAGGCCTGGATGCCTTGCTGGTTCCATCGGCCGACCCGCATCTTTCAGAGTATCTGCCCAAGCATTGGCAAGGTCGCCGATGGCTGTCGGGTTTCCATGGGTCGGTAGGTACGCTGGTGGTCATGCCCGGGTTTGCCGGTTTGTGGGTAGACAGCCGGTACTGGCAACAGGCCGAGCATGAGCTCGCGGGCACTGGCATTGAATTGATGAAGCTCTCGCCTGGTCAGCCCGGCGTGCTGGATTGGCTTGGCGAGCATGCGCCGGCCAATGGTCGCGTCGGGGTGGATGGCGCGGTATTGGCGTTGGCCTCGGCGCGCCAATTGCGTGAGCGCCTGGGCCATCGCGGTGTGCGCCTGGTCACTGACAAAGACGTGCTTGGCCAGGTGTGGGAGGGGCGTGCGGCGTTGCCCGGCCATCCGGTCTACCAACACCTGCCGCCCTATGCCACCGTGTCCAGGTTGGATAAACTGGTCGCATTGCGCGAGGTCATGCAGGTGAAGGGTGCGCACTGGCACTTTCTCGCCACGCTGGACGACATTGCGTGGCTGTTCAATCTGCGCGGCACCGATGTGTCATACAACCCTGTCTTTCTCGCATTTGCCTTGATCAGTCAGCAGCAGGCGTTGCTGTTTGTCGGCAGCGGGAAGCTGGACGAAAACCTGCGTGCTGTTCTGGCGGCAGACGGTGTAGAGGTACGCGATTACGACCAAGCAGGGGCGGCGCTGGCTGATATCCCCGGTGGCAGCCGGTTGTTGGTCGACCCTGCCCGTGTCACGTGTGGGCTTATGGACCAGTTGGGCGATGCGGTGCAGTTGCTCGAAGGCCCAAACCCCACCACGTTGAGCAAGGCGTGCAAAGGGGAGCCAGAGCTGAGGCATGTTCGCCAGGTAATGGAGCAGGATGGCGCAGCACTCTGCGAGTTCTTTGCCTGGCTGGAGGCCCGGCCGGGCAGCGAGGTCATCACCGAGCTGACGATCGATGAGCAGCTGAGCGCCGCCAGGGCTCGCCGCCCCGGTTTCGTGTCCCTGAGTTTCGCCACTATCGCGGCTTTCAATGCCAACGGCGCCATGCCCCATTACCGCGCAACCGAGCAGTCCCATTCAGTGATCGAAGGCGACGGTCTGCTGCTGATCGATTCGGGCGGGCAGTATCTGGGCGGTACCACTGATATCACGCGCATGGTGCCGGTGGGTCAGCCCAGCGAGCTGCAGAAACAGGATTGCACGCGCGTGCTCAAAGGTATGATTGCACTGTCCCGGGCTACATTCCCCCAGGGGGTGTTGTCGCCGTTGCTCGACGCCATCGCCCGTGCACCGCTGTGGGCCGACCAGGTGGACTACGGTCATGGCACCGGCCACGGTGTCGGTTACTTCATGAATGTGCACGAAGGGCCGCAGGTAATTGCCTACCAGGCGACGCCCTCACCGCAAACAGCGATGCAGGCAGGCATGATCAGCTCGATTGAGCCAGGCACTTATCGGCCTGGGCAATGGGGGGTTCGCATCGAGAACCTGGTGGCTAACCGCAATGCAGGCAAAAGCGCCTTTGGTGACTTTCTGGCGTTTGAAACCCTGACACTCTGCCCTATCGACACCCGCTGTTTGTTGCCTGAGAGGCTCACTGTCGAAGAACTGGCATGGTTGAACGGTTACCACACCACGGTGCGTGAACGGCTCGCACCGTATCTGGAGGGTGAAGCGCTGGCCTGGCTTCACGCTCGTACTGCCTTGCTGTAGAGCGGTTGTTGCATACGAATGGGGCTGCGCAACGGCAGCCCCATTTACTTGCAAATGACGATCATGCTGCGGCTGGTATAGCCCGCAGGGTTGATCCCGAACAGGTAATCCCCATCCTCTTCATCGCTGTCGCCTGAGCGTGCAATGACGCGGTATCCGCGTGAGCTGCAGGCGGTGGCTGCTTTGCTGTAGCAGCTGTCCCATGAAGAAGAAAGGCCGGAGCAATTGATATGCAGGCCTTTCTTGCCCCTTTTTACCTCGGTCTTCGCCGTGGCGGCACATCCAGCAATAGCCAAGATGGCCAGGATGAGCAAGGTACGTTTCATTCCTGTCCTTAAATGCAGGACGGATCAGCAAGCTGGTTCCGTCGTTATCGCTACGATTCTTCCTGAAATTTCCCAGCGTCCCTGTTCGATGCATTAGATAGCATGAAGATGATGGTGCTTTGACAGCTTAATCAGCGATGCCGGTCGCCACAATCACTATCGTTGTCTCAAATGAAAAGATTTCTCATATCAGTCAGCGGCGATCGCTGGGCTGGGCGCTTTGCGCATGGAAAGCGTGGTGCCTACCGAGGCAGTGATGATCGCAAGGATGGCCAGCCATTGGGTCATGGACAGGACTTCCCCGAGAAACAGCAGGCCGGACAGCGCGCCGAAGGCAGGTTCGATGCTCATCAGCGTGCCGAAGGTGCGTGCAGGAATGCGCGTCAGTGCGACCATTTCCAGGCTGTAGGGAAGGGCGGTTGACAGTATCGCGACACCCAGCGCCATGGGGATCACGGCTGGGGTGAGCAGGGTGGCGCCGGCGTGGGCGATACCGATGGGCGCAATGAACAAGGCTGCGACCACCACGCCCAGGGCTGCACTTTGCACGCCATGCTCGGCTCCGGCGCGTTGGCCGAACAGAATATAGAGCGCCCAGCAGACGCCAGCGCCCAAGGCGTACGCGGCACCTGTCGGGTCAAGTGCCTGGCCGTCGTGGCCTGCGGGGAGAAGCAGCAGCAAGCCAAACAGGGCCAGGGCAATCCATAGAAAGTCGATGGCGCGGCGCGAGGAAAAAATTGCAACCGCCAGCGGGCCGGTGAACTCGAGCGCCACGGCGATCCCAATGGGCACTGTCTGCAATGCCATATAGAAGAGGAAGTTCATACCGCCCAGGGCCAGGCCGTAGATGACTACGTTGCGCAGGGTTCGGCTATTGAGGCGGGCCCGCCAGGGTCTCAATATCAGCAACATGATGACGCTGGCGAACACCAGGCGCAGGGTGGTGGTGCCTTGGGCGCCAATGATGGGGAACATGCTCTTGGCCAATGAGGCGCCGGACTGGATAGATGCCATGGCGATCAACAGCAGGCCGATGGGGAACAGCGTAGCGGCCAGGCTGCGGGGCGGGGTGTTCATAGCGAGGGGGTGTTCCATAAGGAAGGGGCGGTTGCGCAGTATAGTGCGCAATTGCTGCGCGCTCGACAAGGCGTGCCTTGCATAAAGGTGGCCTTTCAAAAGTTGAAATTAAAGGTTGACCGCCTGAGATAACAGCCTATAATGCGCACCACTCCAACGATGCAGCAAAGCGAAGCAAGCTGAGCCGTTGAGTCAAGTGTTTGAAGCTAAACGAGTTTCTCGCAAAAAACTTCAAAATAA
>NZ_JACVVF010000052.1:0-32318 GCF_016648095.1 Pseudomonas sp. S32 | reverse complement strand
ACGTCCTGCCCATGGCTGCCATCACGCAAACCGCGTCGGCCCTCACACCGACCGTTTTGTGGGAGACGGGTGTGAGCGCACACAGGTGCCCGCATTGATAAAGGTTTCGCCTGCGAGACCGAGCGTCTCCACACCTGCCACCGGCCCGCCCAGCGGGCATAAGGGCGCGATGATAGAGGGTGCCATGGCATGACGCGAGGATTAGTTATGGCAATGAGCTATGGCTCCCCACTAGTCCCCCGCGCCCCTGACTGAACACCCAATGGCGACTCAGCCCCTTGAACGGTGTGATAATGCCCGCAACCACGAAGGCCCTGCCATGCTGACCATCTCCAACAACGTGCACCTGCCCGATGCCGATATCGAACTGACCTACATTCGCGCCCAGGGCGCGGGGGGGCAGAACGTCAACAAGGTGTCCAGCGCCGTGCACCTGCGTTTCGACATCAAGGCGTCGTCGCTGCCCGAGTTCTACAAGGAGCGGCTGCTGGCGCTGCGCGATAGCCGGATTACCAGCGACGGGGTGTTGATCATCAAGGCCCAGCAGTACCGCACCCAGGAGCAGAACCGCGCTGATGCGCTGGCGCGGCTTGTACAGCTGATCATGGGTGCCGGGAAGGTGGAGAAAAAACGCCGCCCTACCAAGCCGACGCTGGGGTCGAAGACGCGGCGGCTGGAAGGCAAGGCCAAGCGAAGTACGGTGAAGGCGGGGCGAGGCAAGGTGGAGTTCTAGGGCTTTATCTTGTTCGAGCGTTGATAATAGCTCGTCGTAAACCCTGGCCGGGATGATGCTTGATAAGCGATTTTCTGGGAGACTTGAATCCTCCAATCGCGCAAAGCACGTCGCGCTTGCGTCTCTGTTTTCCCCATTCAATCTGAACCATGCCGCGCTACAGCATTGCGAGGCCGTTGGGAGATCCCTTTTGCTTTGTGTTCCCAGCGACCTGATCGGCGGCGACCGCCTGTCCCATGTGCTTGAGGCCAGTGAGCGGCTGACCTGTGCCGTTTCGGTGGACCAGGTGGTCGCTGTATTGAGGGATACAGTGCGCGCTGCGGTAGGCGCGCAGGGTATTGCGGTTATTCTCGAAAATGAAGGCCGCTGTTCCTATGTAGCCGAAGACGCAGTCTCTTCGCTCTGGCAGGGCCAAAGCTTCGTGGCCGACGAGTGTATTTCTGGTTGGGCAATGCGCCACGGTGAAACCGTTGCGATTCGGGACGTTTCGGTGGACCCGCGTATCCCCAAAGGCGCCTACGCGCCAACCTTTGTCCGCAGCTTGGTGATGGTACCCATCGGTAGACCGGTTCCAATCTCGGCGCTGGGCGCCTACTGGTCGGACGTTCGTGATCATGATCCCGATACGATCAAACTACTGGAAAGCCTGGCGCGCCTGGCAACGATCGCGATCGAGAACGCGCGCTTGACCCAGGCCCGCAATCGCGAGGCAGCAGTGGGGGCCGCCAAGAACCGGATCCTGGCGCTTGCTGTAGAACCAACGACCCTGGAGGTCACGCTGGATGCAATCGTCCGTGAGGTGGAAGCGCTGTCAACGTCTGGGTTCTTGGGCGGCATCGTGCTTGTCAGGGACGACAGCGACTACCTTGAACATTGCGCCGGCCCGAGTTTGCCTAGCGCTTACATTGACGCAGCCAAAGCCGCTGCCATCGCCCGTTCGTTGTCCAGCCAGAACGCCTTGGCAGCAGCGGCCGACCGTACGAGCAACCCAGGCTGGGACGAGTACAGCGAACTGGCGGTCGGGTATGGGCTGTTCGTTTGTTGGTCAATCCCCATCCGTTCAGCGCAGGGGGGGCTACTGGGTGCTTTCGTCCTTTATCACCGTGAACTGCGTGAGCCCGTGTCGGCAGATATCGAGATCATCGAGTTCGTGGCCCATACGGTCGGGCTGATCGTGCATCGAGCTCGAACGGATTCCGCGATTCGCATCAGCGAGGCGAGGTTGCGCCTTGCCGTGGATCATGCCGATGTGGGGTTCTGGGACGTGGACCTGGTCCACGACACCCTGGTTTGGCCTTCACAAACCAAAGCGATGTTCGGTATCTCGGCTAACGTCTCGGTCACGCTGCAAGACTTCTACGATGGTTTGCACCCCGAGGACCGTGACGCGACCATTGATGCCTTCCTGGCTGCGGCTGATCCAGAACGTCGCGCGCTCTACGAGGTAGACTACCGGACGATTGGCCGTGAGGACGGCATCATTCGCTGGATCGCCGCAAAGGGGCGCGGGGTGTTCGATGCGACCGGTGTCTGTGTGCGTATCACCGGTACGGCGGTTGAAATCACTGCGCGCAAAGCTGCCGAAGAGAAACTGCGAGAGTTGAACGACACGCTGGAGGGGCGAATTATCCAGGCGGTTGCGGAGCGGGAGGAGGTTCAGAAAACGCTGCGCCAGAGCCAGAAGATGGAAGCGATGGGGCAGCTCACCGGCGGTGTCGCCCATGACTTCAACAACTTGCTCACACCCATCGTCGGCACGCTTGATCTGCTCCAGCGGCGCGGCGTTGGAGGCGATCGGGAGCAACGTCTTATCTCGGGCGCCATGCAATCGGCCGAGCGTGCCAAGACACTGGTCCAAAGGCTGCTTGCCTTCGCGCGCCGGCAGCCGTTGCAGACAGCACCGGTCGACGTGGCGAAGCTGCTCACCGACATGGGCGACCTGGTGGCCAGCACGACCGGGCCAAAAATAAAGGTAATCGTCGATGCTCCAGCGAACCTGCCTGCCGCTATCGCCGACCAGAACCAGCTGGAGATGGCGCTTCTGAATCTGTCCGTGAATGCCCGTGACGCCATGGTTGGCGGCGGCATCCTGCGGATTTCTGCCTGCACGGCGCTGGTTGGCGACGGGCATCGTTCCAAGCTGCCGACAGGTGAATATCTCTATTTGACTGTCGCAGATACGGGGACTGGCATGGATGCAGCCACGCTTGGTCGGGCTGTAGAACCGTTCTTTTCCACCAAGGGTGTGGGTAAAGGGACTGGCCTGGGCCTTTCGATGGTGCATGGCCTGGCATTGCAGTTGAATGGTGCCCTCACCATTCAGAGTTCGCCGGATGCCGGTACGAATGTGGAACTGTGGTTGCCGCGCTGCATGACCGTGCCGTCACCGGCATTGCGCAATGTCGAGGTGCCAAAGCCGGCGTCAACGCACGGCATAGCACTGCTGGTGGACGATGAAGAACTGGTCAGGGCGAGCACTTCGTACATGCTGGCCGAGCTGGGTTACCGCGTGATCGAGGCTGGGTCAGGTGAAGAGGCCATGCAACTGATGGCCAGCGGGCAGGTATTCGATCTGTTGATCACCGACCACCTCATGCCGGGCATCAACGGCACAGACCTGGCCCGGGTGGTTCGTGCTTCACAGCCTGGAACCGCGATCTTGCTGGTCTCCGGCTATGCCGAACGGGAAGGCCTTGACCCGGAGCTGCCGCGGCTCAGCAAACCCTTTCGCAAAAGCGAACTTGCAGCAAGCCTTGCCGCTCTTTCTGTGGATTGCCGGGAGCGTGCGCCAGCGGCCTCGTGATCAGTTGCTGGCGGCGCTTTGCGGCCCATCGTCGGCAAGTAGGCTCCCTCAGAAATCAGACTATTCCGCTATCTTGTAGTCCATTTCCCAAAGATACTCTCGGCCATTGTAGTGCTCCGAGTTGGCTACTAGTCTCAGCCGGTCGTTGTTATCCAGCGACCGGCTTTGACAGGCCGACTCAAATTACAATCCATGGTTTGCCTTCAATGGCGGCTGTGCATGGGGCACCCTCGGGTGCGCCGGGTTTCTCAATTTGACCGGTCTGTCAACCCGTGCACAGCTGCCACCCTTTGTTTGACAGCGAATGGCGGTGGTCCCCAAACGCAAATTGAGGGTTACACCATGCTGAAAATCGTCCCTGATCCGCCCTGCAACTTCCACTCTCTTGAAGACACACTGTTGATGGCTACGGACCATGCGCTATGTGCAGAGGCCGTGGCTCAGCAGGCAGTATCGATGTTGCCGAAATCACCCGTCTCTTTGCTGATGACGTCGTCGATGCACGAACTGGAGGCCCTTCGCAGGTTGCTCGATGTTGCGCTGGCTCATGTTCAGAAACCAACAGATCTGCAGGCGATGCACTAACGGCATCATTATCTGCCTGGGCTGACCCTTCGAGTGGCTAGCTTGCCGGTGATAGGGGCGGCCCAGGCACCTGCAACTTGAGGGAGATGATTTTGTGGCTATCGAAGACATTAACTTCACCGTGGGCAAAACCACGTTCTATCAAGGCGAAAACCAGACTCATGCACTGTTTCGCATCGAACCTGGCATCCCTTGCCAGAGCGCCCGCGAGCAAGCCTCGGAACTGATGGGTTACGCCCGCGACCTGACCATCGATGGGCTGATGGAAGACAAGCCCCAGCTCATCTGGGCCTCGCACTACCTCTGCGCGCTGGCCAAAGCACTACTTGATGACGCTGAGCTGGGTATGATGAAAGGCAGTTGAAGGAGGGGTCGTACAGGAGTTATGACTTTCCTGAGGCTGGCGCAATCCGGTAGGAGCTGGCTAGCCGGCGATGGGCTGCAAAGCAGCCCTGGGGTCTAACTGGCCGGCATTAGCTGCGGGCTTGTTTATATGGAGGCAGCGAGGCCAGCGCGTCACGCCTCAGTCATCTGTTCCAGCCTGCGCGGCGCATGTTCCGGAGCCTGCACTGCCCGCCCAGCCAGCCCCACGCGCATGTCATTGCCACTCGGCTGCTGATACAGGCTCAACCCAAACGTCGATGGTGCCAATCGCGATAGCCGCTACGAACATCACGAGGCACGTACCGATGCTCCAGCCGATGGACGCTCGCTGGTTGTCACCGTAGTCCAGGTCGAGCAGTCCACAGAGCAGGTAGGTTGAGGCAACCAGTGGACTGAGCAGATGTACTGGCTGCCCGATCAAACCGGCGATGGCCATTTCTTTAGCGCCGATGCCGTAATGGCTAGCAGTCTCGGCCAGGATGGGGAGAATCCCGAAGTAGAAAGCGTCGTTCGTCAGTACGTAGGTGAAAGGCATGCTGAGGAAGGCCGTGATGACTGACATGAAATGGCCAGCGGATTCAGGGATCACATGGATCAGGCTTTCCGAGATCGCCTTGATCATCCCTGTGCCGGACATGATTCCGACGAAGATGCCAGCGGCGAAGATCAGCAGGGTTACCGCCATGACGTTGTCGGCGTATTTTCCGATGACTTCCTTTTGGTCTTTGACGCTCGGGAAATTCACCAAGACGCCCAGGCCGAAGGCGAGCATAAAGAGGATCGGGAGGGGCATGAGGCTGAGCATCATCATGGTGATCAGCGTGATGGTGAGTACAGCGTTGAAGAGGAAGCGCCAGTCGGTCAGTTTGAACTCGGTGAAGTGGCTCATGACCTCATCATGATCGAGTTGTACGACACCCAGACGACGGCGTTCCCGGCCACCGAGATAGAAGGCCGCGAAAATCACCCAGCCCGCTCCAGCGATCATGAGCGGCAGCATCTCGATGAACAGTTCAGTGATGTCTACGTGCATGGCGCTTGCCGCACGCGAGAAGGGCCCCGCCCAAGGGAGGATGTTCATCACGCCGTTGGTCAGCAACAGAACGGTGGCCAGAACCTGAAGGCTCATCCCTGTGCGTCGATACAGCGGAAGAAGTGCTGCGGTGGTGATGATATAAGTTGTGGCACCATCGCCATCCAGGCCCACGCAGATTCCGAGCACAGCAGTGCCGATGACAATCTTCAGGGGATCGCCTTTCACACACTTGAGGATCAGCTTGATCAGGGGGTTGAACAGGCCCGCATCGGTCATCATGCAGAAGTAGAGGATCGCGAAGGTCAGCATGATCCCGGTTGGGGCCAGCATCTTCACGCCATCGAACATCATCGGCCCAAGCTGGGTTGCAAACCCACCCAGGCTGGCGAATGCAACTGGCACCAGGATGAGGGCAACCAGTGGTGACAGTCGTTTGCTCATGACGAGGTACATGAAGCAAACGATCATTGTGTAGCTCAAGAGTGTGAGCATGTTGCCCTCTTATTATCTGTTTTGTATGAGTCGAAAGGCTCGCCGGGCTCTTTTGGGGGGCGAGCAAAGTCCGTGCGCCATTTGCACAGGGCTACAGCACTAATCCTTAAGATGAAGCGTGCGAGAACATCCGCTTTCCTGAGTGGCCAGGATCAGCCCTCAAGATGTGCCCTGTTGATGAGTCAGTGATGAACAGGCTGCGATTACCTTCCCCACCAAAGGCGAGGTTGGTGAGAGTGCGACCCTCGGTACATGACTTGAATCGATAGAGGGGCATGGCGTGCGAGTCGAATGCCCACACGCAACCATTGCCCGCATCGCAGACATACAGATTGCCTGACTCATCGAGCGCCATACCGTCAGCGCCACTCACGCCCCCTGCCATGGCCGTGAAGATACCCACCTTGGTAGTAGTGCCGTCGGGTTGTAGCGGAAGACGCCAGACTGCGTTCCCGCGAGTCATCGCAACCAATAACGCTTTCTCTTGAAGATCCATCACCAGGCCATTAGGGCTAGGGCCGTTATCCAGCAGACAATCCAGGCGTTGTTGCTCCAGGTCGTAGCGGAAAACTCGACCCGTTGGATCGTGCATGCCCGTCTGACCTTGATCGGTGAAGAAGAGGTGCCCTTGCCCGTCAAAGAACAGATCATTTACACCCTTGAAGCTTTCACTCCGGCGATGCGTCAGGAATGGCTCGATGCGTTTGCTGATCGGATCGAGAACGAGGATCCCGTTCTTGTAGTCGGCAATGAAGATCCGTCCGTCACGATGGATTTTCAAGCCGTTAGGCCAGCCGTCGTATTCAACAACCAGCTCCCAGTCACCTTGTGGGGAAATCCGGAAGATTCGGCCATAAGGGATATCAGTGACATAGAGATTGCCTGCCTGGTCGAAGGAGGGCCCTTCCAAGAAGCTCGCGACTTGCTGGCCTGGCTTGTTAGCTCTGACCCAGTCGGAATCACCATCACGCCAAAACTCTTTCGGCAGTCTGCTGAATACTTCTGTTGGGCGTTCCTCGGGAGGGGCGTACAGGCTCATGGCAAATCTCCATGTGAAAACAGGCATGCGACGCTGAGGCTCAAACGGCAGAGGTCTGTGCCAGCTGCATCAGTGTACGTTGCCTGGGATATCTTGTTGTTTCGAGCTTTTTGTTCTGCTAGATAGAACGTCATTGCTCTTGGTAGAACACTTTCCAAGCTATTTTCCGCTCTGTCAAGTCTCATCAGTCGCTAACTCCTTCACCGTACTCGTACCGCTCGGGAGCGTGATCCGTTCATCGACTGTGCCGTTGACAGGTATGAAATTGTGGGTAGATACTAAAACAGAACGTAATTCTGCCTGACAGAACAATCATAAAAAACAGCGCTTCACCCTGCAGCTGCAATGCATGAATGTTCGGGCAGGCTCTCCCCAGCAACAGGAGAACCTCCGTGAAAGAACCGACAGAAATCGACATCCTCGTCAGCGAGGTCGGGCCTAGGGATGGCTTGCAGAGCGTCAAGGCCACCATGCCCACTGAGCTGAAACTGGAGTGGATTTCGGCTCTGGCAAACGCTGGCTTGAAAGAAATCGAAGTAGGCTCGTTTGTATCCCCGAAGCTGCTTCCGCAGATGGCCGATACTGCACAAGTCGTTGCCCATGCCCTGACCCTGCCGAATCTTTTCGTCACTGCGCTAGTGCCGAACTTGAAGGGCGCGGAAGCAGCTTTCAACGCTGGCATCCATAAGATCACTCTGCCCATCTCCGTGAGCGAGCAGCACTCCATCTCGAACATCCGTAAGACACATGCTCAGGTCTTCGATGAAGTTCAAGCAGTCGTAGCTCTGCGCAATGAGCGATTCCCGCATGTGCAGATCGAGGCGGGCTTGTCGACGGCGTTCGGTTGCACGCTCCAAGGTGTCGTGACTGATGACGAAACAATTGCCATTGCCCTGAAAATGGCGGAGCTGGGGGTCGATGAGGTCGGTCTGTCCGACACCGTTGGTTACGCCAATCCAACCCAGGTACGTCGACTCTTCACTCGACTGTCCCAGGAACTCGGCGCTCTCGCTGGAAGTGCTCACTTCCATAACACCCGTGGCCAAGGCCTGGCCAACGTAGTCGCTGCGCTAGAAGCGGGTGTGAAGACGTTCGATGGTTCTCAAGGTGGTCTGGGCGGCTGCCCATACGCCCCAGGTGCATCGGGCAACATCGTTACAGAAGACCTGGTGTATCTCCTGGAGTCCATGGGGCTGAAGACCGGCGTCGACATTGATCGTTTGGTTGCCGCTCGTGAAGTGCTTCTCCGTGGGCTTCCTGGAGAGCCTGTATATGGCTTCATCCCTGATGCCGGCGTTGGTAAGAATTTCACCTATGCGAAGGAGGCCGTATGAGCCAGCACGAAGAAAAGTCTCTGCCACTGGCTGGTATCCGAGTCGTCGAGTTTGTCCATATGGTGATGGGCCCGACCTCTGGTCTTCTTCTCGCTGATCTTGGCGCTGAAGTCATCAAGGTGGAGCCGGTGCCAGAAGGGGATAACACTCGCCGACTGATGGGCTCCGGTGCTGGTTACTGGATGACCTACAACCGCAACAAAAAGAGCTTTGCGGTTGACATCAAATCCAAAGAGGGTATGGCGGCAGTGAAGAAGCTGCTCGCAACCGCAGATGTCGTCACCGAGAACTTCCGCCCAGGCGCGATGGAAAAGTTGGGCTTGGGCTATGACCAGGTGAAAGCCATTAAACCCGACATCATCTACAGCTCGATGAAGGGTTTCCTGCCAGGCCCCTATGAGAAGCGCACAGCGCTGGATGAGGTGGTGCAGATGATGACGGGGTTGGCCTACATGACGGGGCCTGTCGGACGTCCGCTGCGCGCTGGAGCTTCTGTCAACGACGTGATGGGTGGGATGTTCAGCACCGTATCTATTCTCGCTGCTCTGTTGCAACGCAAAGAGACTGGGCGGGGCCAATTTGTGCAGACCGGTCTCTTTGAGAACTCAGCCTTCTTGGTCGCTCAGCACATGATGCAAAAGGTCGTCACTGGCAAAGCGGCGGCGCCGATGCCTAGCCGAATTTCGGCGTGGGCCATCTACGACGTGTTCGAGACTGCTCAGGAAGGTGAGCAGGTCTTTATGGGAGTCGTCAGCGACTCACAGTGGGTATCGTTTTGCGAGGCATTTGACTTCCCCGAGCTTGGTGATGACGCCGAGTTGAGTCGGAACAATCAACGTGTTCAGGCTCGCGACCGAATCATCCCTATGGTGCGGGAGCGTTTGTCTGGGATGGATAAGCAGACTGTGATGGATCTCTGTGAGAAAGCCGGGCTGCCGTTCTCGCCTATCCAACGCCCTGAAGATATGTTTGAGGACGAGCACCTTAATAAGTCTGGTGGCATGGCCGAGTTGACGCTTCCTAGTGGTGAGCAGGTCAAGGTTCCGAAGCTGCCATTTGAAATGGATGGCCAGCGTTTCGGCACCCGGCTAAACGTCCCTGATCTTGGCAGTCACTCGAAAGAGCTCCTAGCTGAACTCGGGTATGGCAATGACGAGATTGCCCAGCTTGAGGCCAGTGGCACGGTCAGATCTGCCTGATTACAAGTGTGGCGAGTCTCTCTGAGAGGCTCGCTTTCGAAGATGTCCCTACATCCAGTTCGAAATGACTTTCGGGCGAAATCAGCAGCGCTACAGGTACGGGACGTACCGGAGGGCCTGCGCTCACCGATGGTCCATCCAGCCACGGTATTCATAACAACAAAACCGAGGATACAGTCATGGCTAATGTCACGACCCCGGATACCCACTTGTCTATGCCGCAACCTGATGCCACAACCCCACTGCAGCAGCGTGCGATGAAGAAAGCGGCCTGGCGGCTAATTCCGTTGCTTGCGCTGGCCTACTTCTTCAACTACTTGGATCGCACCAGTGTCGGTTACGCAGCCCTGCAGATGACTGATCAGTTGGGGCTTACTGCCGCTCAGTTTGGCCTGGGCGCGGGGATCATGTTCGTAGGCTACTGTCTTTGCGAAGTTCCGAGCAACTTGGCCATGTATCGCTACGGCGCTCGGCTCTGGATGGCCCGTATCATGATCACGTGGGGGCTAGCAGCAGCAGCCACAGCATTGGTAATCGGCCCCTATAGTTTCTATGTTGTTCGCTTCCTTCTGGGGGTTGCCGAGGCTGGCTTCTTCCCAGGCGTAATTTTCTTCCTCACGCTGTGGTTCCCTGTCCAATACCGTACTCGGGTGCTGGCTTGGTTCACGGTTGCAACGCCGATCTCATTCCTTGTTGGTGGCCCGCTTTCTATCTACCTGTTGCAAATGCATGGTGCTTGGGGGCTCGCAGGTTGGCAGTGGATGTTCATCATTGAAGGCTTGCCAGCTTGCGTCCTGGGACTCATTACCCTGAAGGTGCTTGCCAATCGTCCTAGCGAGGCCAAGTGGCTCACCCAAGAAGAGAAAGACGCTCTTACCGGCATGTTGGACAAGGAAAAGTCGAGCACCCAAAAAAGCCACGGCTTCGCTGCAGCGCTCAAAGATCCACGAGTCTGGATTCTCAGCTCCATCACCTTCAGCTTCACTATTGGCACTTACGGTATCGGTATCTGGCTGCCTCAGATGCTGAAAGCGCAGGGCGTTGAAATCAGCCTAATTGGATGGGTCGCTGCAGTACCTTATTTCTTCTCCACCATTGGTCTGCTGTTCTGGGCCAAATATGTAGACCGTACTGGACGAGGCATACTTAACCTGATCGTTGCGCTTGTCTTGGCCGGTTTGGCATTGATTTTCGCAGTGAACATGAACGCCCTGATTCCGGCGCTGGCAGGCATTACCCTGGCCCTGGTAGGTACGATCTCGGCGAAAACGATCTTCTACACGTTGCCGGCGAAGTTCCTGAGTGGCCAAGCTGCTGCTGGCGGTATTGCTCTCATCAACTCCATTGGTGCATTCGGCGGGTTTGTAGGGCCTTATCTGATGGGCTTCCTGAAGGACTACACCCAGTCCTTCACGGCGGGCCTGATGGTTATGGGTTGCATCCTGTTCTTTGCCGCTGTGATGGCATTGTCCCTGCGACTGTTCATGCGTGATGCTTGACGCTGGTCAAGTAGAACGGCGTTCTGGACAATGGACTAGCTGCTCACCGTACTCACAGGTAAGGTATCAGCCATCTGAACGGCCCCTTTCAGGGGCCGCTTTTTCACGATTGTGCCGAGAAGAAGTCTGATGTCGCAAAAAAATGAACCTGTGGTAGCCGAGGCTTCCAAGAACAATGCTGACGGGGGGGTGGCGGCAGTTGATCGAGCCTTTGCTATTCTCGGAGCTTTCGAACCTGATCGAAGCACCCTGCCATTGGCTGAAATCGCTCGTCGCACGGGGTTGTACAAAAGCACGATCCTTCGGCTGATGAGTTCTCTTGAGAGGGCTGGATTTATCAGGCGCCTGGCAGATGGGCAGTATGCTGTGGGCCATGAGCCATTGCGGTTAGCCCAGATTTACCAATCCTCTTTCCGGCTGCGAGACACGATCTACCCGGTGCTTGAGGCTCTCACTGAGGAGAGCGGAGAGACCTCTTCCTTCTACGTGATCGAGAACGATATCCGGGTAGTGCTGTTCCGTGTTGAACCCAAACGTGCAGTGCGCTTCAGCATTCATGAGGGTGATCGATTTCCTTTGCATGCCGGGGCTTCGGGGAAGATCCTCAGGGCTTTTGGCCCGCCAGCAGATCGTGCTCTAGCTGATGTTCGAGAGCAGTTTTGGGCGACATCGTTCGGTGAGCGCGACCCGGATACTTCGTCAATCTCGGCTCCTGTATTTGGTGTGGGAAACGAATTCAAAGGCGCTCTGACGCTGTCTGGCCCATCGGAGCGATTCAACAAAGATCAGCTCCAATCGGCTCGATTGCTACTGCTTAAACGTGCAGCCCAAGCGACCAGTTTGCTTGGGGGCAGTAATCGAGAGTTGCTCGTGGCACTGGAGCTAAACGAGAGCAAATGAGTTGGGTAGGGTCAGTTCTGCGTCAGGCGGATTATCTGCCTGGCGAAGAAAGCCCCGGTCAGAATCACACCGAATAGCCGAAGCGTCTGCATCGCTAACACCATACCTACATCGGCATGTGTCTCCACCGCGATAATGGCCATGGCATCCAGCCCTCCTGGGCTGGTCGCCAAGTACATGGAAAGAAAGTCGGTGCCTGTCGCGTAGGCTAAAAGCCAGGCGCAGCACGCGCAGAGCATGATCAGTATCACTGCGCCCAGAATCATCGCTGGCAAGTGTTTGAAGACGTATCGTACCGTCACGCGGTCGAACCGCAGCCCGATATAGCAGCCAATGGCGCCGTAGGCGATTGCAAGCAGCCAGGCCGGCATCGTGATATCTAGCACTCCCGTCAGTTGCAAGGCGCCTCCGATCAGGAGCGGCATCAACAGGGCTCCAGCAGGCATCTTCGTACCTGCTGAAACTCCGAACAGAATTACTGCCAGGCTTAGGAAGACGTTGAAGAAATCAGTGCCATGAACCGGGCCATTTGATGGTGCTATTTCCACAGAAATACCTGCTGCCCCGAGTAAATGACTCACCAGCGAGCCAATCATTACGACACAGACGACCCTGACGTACTGCATGGTCGCCACGACTCGTGAATCGGCACCGTATTCTTCGGCCATGGAAACCATTGCAGAAGCTGCGCCAGGAGCTGTTCCCCATGCCGCAGTGCTGCCAGGAATGCCACCGTACCGAACGGTTCCGAGCCCAACCACTGCGCTTAAGACTACTGTGATCAATGTAGCGAGAAGCATGATGTGCCATGAGTGAGCCAACGAGATCAGAACTGACCAGGTCACGGAATGAGCTACCAATAGACCAACGCAGCCTTGGCCGAAGCGGAAAATGTGCCGATGCAAGCGCATCTGAGCCCCGCACACTCCGAACGTGATGGCGACGAGCATCGGCCCTAAAAACAATCCGGCTGGCACTGCTAACGCGTGAAGACCCTGCCCCACCGCTCCGGCGATGCCTGCTAGTGCGATCCACTTGAGGGTAAGGGAGCGCAGGGCTTTGGCGGATTTTGAGGATTGCAACGAGCTGTATCTCCAGGCAGTAGCTCCACGTAGGGACATTCCGCAGGTGGCAGCAAAAATTATCGACGCCTGAACTGATCAAGTCTATTTTCTACTTTCGATAAACCTATAACTGAAATTCATGAATCATGGACTTTCGTGACCTGGCGTATTTCGAAACCATCGCCGAAACGGGGCATCTTGGACGAGCTGCTGAGAAGCTCAACCGATCACAGCCGGCGTTGAGTAAAAGCATTCAACGCTTGGAGGAGTCTCTCGGTGCCCGGCTTTTTCAGCGAGACGGCAGAAGGATCAAGCTGACCGATGTAGGTGAGCTATTGCTTGCCAGGGGCAAGCAGCTGCGAATCAACATTGCGGAAACCGAACGAGAAGTCCGGGATTATGCCAATGGCCTGGTAGGCAACATCCGACTGGGATGTGCGGCGAGCATGGCCGAGTATTTGCTGCCACAGTTGGCGGAAGAGCTGTTAAATAGGGCTCCGAAGCTGACCCTCAAGCTATCCATTGGCCAGGATGATGTCTTGAGGGAGTCCCTCAGGGCTGGACGTCTGGATGCAATCATCTGCCCCCTTGTCACTAACGATCCGGAACTCAAGATCTACCCAGTGCTCCAGGATGAAGCGGTGGTCGTCGCCAGCGCTGACCATCCAATTTTCTCGACGCCGTTTGATCAGCAGGAGCTGTGTCGTCATCAGTGGGTGCTGCCGGGGCCAACCGTTACGGCTAGGCGCTGGATAGACAACGCCTTCATATCACGGCAGCTTCCACCGCCAAGTGTTCAAATCGAAACCAATTCAATTTCACTTTTGCCCCGCTTGATTGCTCGTACCCAACTCCTGAGTTTTCTTGCTCGTGAGACTCTTGAGTTTGGCCAAGGAATGTCTCGACTCAGGGAGGTTCCACTGATCGAAACAACCATGAAGCGGACTGTTGCGGTGTCTGTGAGAGCGGAAGGCTATCTGCCTTCTGCTGCTGCCGCATTGGTTGAGCTTCTGCGAGAAAAAGGTGGCTTATTCATGCAGGGGGGAGGTGATTGAGAAATTGCACACACTCAAGACGATGAGAGTCTGTATGTAGTGGTCAACAATTCCCGGACACAGAATTGAGTTTTTCTTTCGCAACCGCCGGCGGTACGAAGCCGTTGTGCTGATGCGGCCTTATCCAGTTGTACCGCTGCATGAGATAGCGGCCGATGTCCTGCTCGGCCAACGCTGTCGTCATGTAACCCACTGTCGGCACCCACTCCGTTTTCAGGCTACGAAACAGCCGCTCCATGGGCGAGTTGTCGTAACAGTTTTCCCTTCGGCTCATGCTCTGAATCATCCGATATCGCCAGAGCCGCTGGCGGAAACCACGGCTGCCATATTGGCTGCCTTGGTCGCTGTGAAACAGCACGCCTTGTGGTCTGCCACGCATCTCGCAAGCCCTGTCGAGCGCTTTGACGACCAGTTGCGCATCAGGCTTGGTGGAGATCGCCCAACCCACCACTCTGCGGCTGTACAAGTCCAAGACCACAGCCAGATAGCTCCAGCGACCCTCTGCCCAGATATACGTGATGTCGCCACACCAGACCTTGTTTGGCGCAGCCACGGTGAACTTGCGATCAAGCACATTGGGAATGTCGGGGCGCTCGACCGTGGCCTTCTTGTACGCATGGGAACCGGGCTGTTTGCTGATCAGTCCTTGTTCCTTCATCAATCTTCTCACTCTGAAACGCCCGACGTTAACGCCTTCATCCCGTAGCATGGCAACCAGACTGCGACTGCCCGCTGAGCCACGACTTTGGTTGAACAGCTCCTTGACACGACTGCGTAGGTTCACTCGGCGGACATCGATATGACGCCGCCGGGCCAAGTGGGCGTAATAACAAGACCGGGGTAGTGCTTTGCCAACTACCGAATCGACTTCAACGTCTGCGCCCGTGTTCCTCGGCCATCAAGAGCGCAGTGGCCTCCTTTAATATTTTCTTCTCAAGCTCCAGCCGGTTGATACGGGCCTGAAGCTCCTGAATGGTCTGCTGCTCCAGCGTGAGCGCCTTGGTAGTGGGCGTAACGCCCCGCGCTCCAGCTGCAACTGGGTAACCCAGCGGCGCAATAAGCTCTCACCTACATCGAGAGATCTGGCGGCCTCGGGACAACTGTAGCCTTGGTCAAGCACCAGGCTGGCAGCCTCACGCTTGAAAGTCGGGGTGAAGGTACGTCGTTGTCTGCTCATCGAACACCTATGTATGGCGAGCATTCTCGCCTAAAAAGGTGTCCGGGGTTAGTAGACCACTACATGCCCAGGCCTGGCTGGAATTAGCTGCAAGCCTGTTTTTAGTGAAGAAGCCAGACCAGCGCGTCACGCTTCAGTCATCTGCTCCAGCCTGCGCGGCGCATGTTCCGGAGCCTGCACTGCCCGCCCAGCCAGCCCCACGCGCATGTCATTGCCACTCGGCTGCTGATACAGGCTCAACCCAAACTCCGGCAGCACGGCCAGCAAGTAGTCGAAAATATCCCCCTGAATGCGCTCGTACTCGGCCCACACCGTGGTGGTGGTGAAGCAGTAGATTTCCAGCGGTACACCTTCGGCGGTGGTCTGCATCTGGCGCACCATGCAGGTCATGTTCGGGTGCACGTTGGGGTGGTTGCGCAGGTAGGCCAGGGCGAAGGCGCGGAAGGTGCCGATGTTGGTCAGCTTGCGGCGGTTGGCGGCAAGCTCGGCCACTTCGCCCAGTGCTGCGTTCCAGGTTTGCAGCTCTTCACGCTTGCCGGTGAGGTACTCGCCCAGCAATTGCACCTGGCCCAGGCGCTGTTCTTCTTCAGGGGTGAGGAAGCGTACGCCGGCAGCGTCGATGAACAGGCTGCGTTTGATGCGTCGGCCGCCGGACTGCTGCATGCCGCGGTAGTTGCGGAACGACTCGCTCATCAGCCGCCAGGTGGGGATGGAGACGATGGTCTTGTCGAAGTTCTGCACTTTCACCGTGTGCAAGGTGATGTCCACCACGTCACCGTCCGCACCGACTTGCGGCATCTCGATCCAGTCACCCACATGCAACATGTCGTTGCTGGTCAACTGCACACTGGCAACGAACGACAGCAGGGTGTCCTTGTACACCAACAGCAGCACCGCAGACATCGCGCCCAGGCCGGACAGCAGCAACAGCGGCGAGCGGTCGATCAGGGTGGCGACGATGACGATGGCGGCGAAGATCCACAGCATCATCTTGGCCAACTGCACGTAGCCCTTGATGGAGCGGGTACGGGCGTGTTCGGTGCGGGCATAGATGTCGAGCAGGGCATCCAGCAGGCACGACAGGGCCATGGTCATGAACAGCAGGGTGAAGGCCAGGGCGAAGTTGCCGAGGAAGTGCTGCGCGGTGTCAGACAGCTCGGGGACCAGTTTCAGGCCGAACTGAATCACCAGCGAGGGCGTGGTCTGCGCCAGGCGGTGGAACACTTTGTTGTGGCGCAGGTCATCCAGCCACTTCAGGGCCGGCTGGCGGGCCAGCAGGCGCGCGCCGTGCAGTACCAGAAACCGCGCCAGGCGCCCGACAATCAGTGAAATCGCCAGCAGCACCGCCAGGCCGATGGCCGCGTGCAGCATGGGGTGTTGGTCGAGGGTGCCCCACAGGTCGAGGGAGTCACGCCAGAATCGTTGGATATCCATGGGCTTGCTTGCAGTCTTGTTGCCAAACGAAGCCCCATTAGAGCGCGGAAGCTGGCGAAGTTGCCAAAAGAAATTCGGCTAAAGCGGCAGAAAACGGTACCCTATGCAGCTGAATTTCCCGCATTTGCCTGAGGTTACCTCCGTGTTCTCCCAATTCGCCCTGCACGAACGCCTGCTTAAAGCCGTGGCCGAGCTTAAATTCGTCGAGCCAACCCCGGTGCAGGCTGCGGCCATCCCCCTGGCGTTGCAAGGGCGTGACCTGCGCGTCACGGCGCAGACCGGCAGCGGCAAGACGGCGGCATTCGTGCTGCCGCTGCTCAACCGCCTGGTCGACCTGCGTGAGCGCCGGGTGGAGATCCGGGCACTGATCCTGCTGCCTACCCGCGAACTGGCCCAGCAAACCCTCAAGCAGGTGCAGCTGTTCTCCCAGTTCACCTACATCAAGTCGGGCCTGGTGACCGGTGGTGAGGACTTCAAGGAACAGGCCGCGATGCTGCGCAAGGTGCCGGACGTGCTGATCGGCACCCCGGGTCGCCTGCTGGAGCAGCTCAATGCGGGCAACCTCGACCTGTCCCATGTGCAAGTGCTGATTCTCGACGAAGCCGACCGCATGCTGGACATGGGCTTTGCCGAGGACATGGAGCGCCTGTGCAAGGAATGCGAAAACCGTGAGCAAACCCTGCTGTTCTCCGCCACCACCGGCGGTGCGGCGCTGCGCGACATCATCGGCAAGGTGTTGAAAAACCCGGAACACCTGATGCTGAACAGCGTTTCGCAACTGGCCGAAGGCACGCGCCAGCAGGTCATTACCGCCGATCACGATCAGCATAAAGAGCAGATCGCGCAGTGGCTGCTGGCCAACGAAACGTTCGACAAGGCAATCATCTTCACCAACACCCGTGCCATGGCTGATCGCATCTACGGTCACCTGGTGGCCAAGGACGTGAAGGCATTCGTGCTGCACGGCGAAAAAGACCAGAAAGACCGCAAGCTGGCCATCCAGCGTTTCAAGGAAGGCAGCTCCAAGGTACTGGTCGCCACTGACGTGGCCGCCCGCGGCCTGGACATCGATGGCCTGGACCTGGTCATCAACTTCGACATGCCCCGCAGCGGTGACGAGTACGTGCACCGCGTGGGCCGCACCGGCCGGGCCGGTGGCGAAGGGCTGGCCATTTCGTTGATTACCCACAACGACTGGAACCTGATGTCCAGCATCGAACGCTACCTCAAGCAGCAGTTCGAACGCCGGGTGATCAAGGAAGTGAAGGGCACTTACAGCGGCCCGAAAAAGGTCAAGGCATCGGGCAAGGCGGTCGGCAGCAAGAAGAAAAAGACCGAGAAAAAGACCGGTGACAAAAAGGCTGCTGCCAAGCGCAAGCCTACGGCCAAGCCCAAGGCCAATGCACCTTTGAGCAGTTCGGACGGCCTGGCACCGCTGAAAAAGCGCAAGCCCGCCGCCGAGTAATCACGCCTAGGGTTTCACGGGTGACCCGGCCACGTCACCCGTGCCCGGGCGCGATGCGCCACCTGTATTAGCCCGCTTTCTTCTCGGCCGCTTTCAATTCCATTATTCGCTTGTCGATCAGTTGGCACTTGTCGGGCAGGTCCTTGCTCGCCGTGCCCAATTCCATCCCTTGCAACTCTTCGTTGATCTCCTTGGCCTTTTGCGGGTTCTGCTCAGTCAGCTGAGTGACCAGCCCGGCCAGTTCTTCGCGTTTCTGTGTGGCCTCGTCCGGCGTGCAGGCCCAAGCGGGCAGGGCGCAGCACAGCGTAGCGGCACAGGCGATGTTCAGCAGCGGTTTCATCCTTTCTACCTCCGGTGATGGTGTTGAGGGGTGGAGAGGCGGCGGGCTGCAATGGTTCACTGGAATAGACAAGTGTAACGGGCTAAAAAACCATCACCCTAATCCTACTCCCGTTTATGTAGGCCTAACCGCCCCCCACTGTGACATTCCGCTGAACCCACCCGGCGCCTGGCGAGTCCCACCCTGTGTACCTCACGTCCACAGCAGGAGGCTTCACCATGAGCAATACCTACGACTGGGACCTGATCGAGCGGCTGTTGCACGAAGTGCAGAACGGCGACGGTCAGAGCTTCACCCCACGCCCCTATGCCGAGCAACATGCTGCAGCACTGGCCGCCAAGGGCGAACCGGTGGGTGATCTGGACCACCTCAAAACCCGTGCCTGCGAATACGAAAAGCTGCTGCTGCAGCGTGGTTTCATCGAAACCCGCCCCGAGGAAGAAGGCGGCAATGGCGAGAACTTCGTGCTGACCGAGCGTGGCTCGCGGCTGATGAGCCTGATCGACAGCAGCATCCCCGGCTTCGAGCACCCTCGGCAGGTGCTGGATGATCAGGCGGATGCGCTGGACGAAACCACGTTCGAACAGGTGTCATCGAAGGCGCAGATCGCTGGGGGTGCCATTTAAAAGGCTGGTCATGCGGGCGTGGGTGATTCGATAATCGTCGGCCCTTTTGCTCTGGTGAGTTGACACCCATGCCTACATCCTCAGCCGGGGCCCGCACATGAGCGCGGTCCGCAAGAACCCCGATGCATTCGCCTTTCAGGTGATGCTGTTGCTGTGCCTGATCTGGGGTTGCCAGCAGGTACTGATCAAGACGGCTGCCGTGGACATTGCCCCGGTGATGCAAGCGGCGCTGCGCAACGGCATAGCCGCCGTACTGGTAGGCCTTATGGTGTGCTGGCGAGGCGGCTGGGGGCAGGTGGGCAGTACCTGGCGCGCTGGCCTGTTGGCCGGTGGGCTGTTCGGGCTGGAGTTTCTGTTCATTGCCGATGGGCTGAAACTGACATCGGCGGCGCATATGTCGGTGTTTCTCTATACGGCGCCTGTGTTTACGGCCCTGGGGCTGCATTTCATGCTGCCCAGCGAGCGCCTGAGGTTACTGCAGTGGCTGGGCATTCTGCTGGCCTTCGGCGGTATCGCCCTGGCCTTTGCCGGTGGCCTGTCGTTCGCTGAAATGGATGGGCGCATGCTGCTGGGCGATGCGTTCGGCGTGTTGGCAGGGCTTGCCTGGGGCGCGACGACCGTGGTGGTGCGGGGCTCCAGGCTATCTGAGGCGCCGGCCACGCTGACGCTGTTCTATCAGCTGGGCGTGGGCTTTGCCGGTTTGCTGCTGATCGCGCTGTTCAGTGGTCAGATCGGTGATGTTGTGCTGACGCCGTTGGCCGTTGGCAGCGTGCTGTTCCAGGGCATTGTGGTGTCGTTCATCAGTTACCTGACCTGGTTCTGGCTGCTGCGCAAATACCTGGCGTCGAACCTGGCGGTGTTTTCTTTCATCACGCCGCTGTTCGGGGTCACCTTCGGGGTGGTGTTGCTGGGTGAGCCGCTGAGTGTGAATTTTGTGGCGGGCGCCTTGCTGGTGCTGTTGGGCGTAGTGCTGGTCAGCGCTGAACCCTGGGTAAAGCAGCAACTGCGCCGGTGGGTGGGGTGAAGCCTGGCAGGTTGTTAACGCACGCTTCGGTGCTGCAGCAACAAAGCGAAACGATTAACCAACCGTCGGAATCCCCAGCAAGCGCTTGATTAGGGGCACAATCACCCTTATCTGTAAGTACATGAGCATGCGCACTGTAGTTCATAGGGCTATGATCTGTATGACGCATCGCAGGACTGATTCGCCGTGAGGCTGACCCGTCAAGGGGGCATTATGAATAAAGCACTGTACAACTGGCTCCACGACCTGGCCGTTGCCTTGGGCCTGATCCCTCCACCGTTGCAGCCGGTGCCCATCCCGACTGATGAAGAACAGCGCAAGCGCCAGCCACGGCGCCGCTGAAAACGCCAAAGGCCGTTGCACCGGGGTGGGTGCAGCGGCCTTTTTGTTTGCACCGCCAGCGGGTCAGGCCAGCTTCACCGCTGCCACCGGGCGGCGCGACACCAGGCTGACTACCACAAAGCTCACCAGGCCAATGGCCAGGCTGTAGTAGATCGGCGTGTTCGCCTCAAGGCCATCCTTGAACATGAACAGCAGCGCGGTCGCGAAGCCCAGCGTCATGCTGGCGATGGCCCCCGCGGTGCTGGCGCGTTTCCAGAAAATGGCCCCGATCAATGGCACCAGCATACCGCCCACCAGCAGGTTGTAGGCCAGGGTGAGTGCGCTGATCACATCGTTGACCACCAGTGCGATGCCCAGCACCACCAGCCCGGTGATCAGCGTGAACAGGCGGCTGATGCCCAGGCTGGATTGCTTGCCACCCCGCAGCCGCGGCAGCAGGTCTTCGGTCAGGGTCGTGGATGCTGCCAACAGGCCCGCGCTGGCCGTGGACATCATCGCCGCCAGGGCCGCCGCCATCAGCAAGCCACGAATGCCGTCGGGCAGGGTGGTCTTGATCATCTCGGCAAAGGCGTTGTTCGGGTTGGCCAGGTCGGGCATCAGCACATGGGCCGCCATGCCGATCACCGCGCAGGCCAGTCCATACAGCACGCAGTACACCCCGGCGGTGGTGCCGGCACGCTGGCAAACCTTCTCGTCACGGGCAGTGAACACCCGCTGCCAGATATCCTGGCCGATCAGGATGCCGAAGAAGTAGATGAGGAAGTAGGTGATGATGGTGTCCCAGCCGATGGTGGTCAGCTGGAAGCTGGCCGCCGGCAGCTTGGCCATCAACGTGTCCCAGCCGCCTGCCTTGTACAGGCACACCGGCAGCAGGATGAACATCAGCCCCACGGTCTTGATCACGAACTGCACGATGTCGGTGAGGGTCAGCGACCACATGCCGCCAATGGTCGAGTACAGCACCACCACACCGCCCCCCAGTAGCAGCGAGGCCCAGAACGGCAGGTCGAGCAGTACCTGTAGCACAGTGGCCATGGCCAGCGTGGAGGTCACGGCGATCATCAGCGCGTAGGCCAGCATGATCACGGCACTGGCCTGGCGGGCGGTGGGGTTGTAACGGCGCTCCAGCACCTGGGTCACGGTGAAGATGCGCAGGCGCAGCAGCGGCTTGGCCAGGAACAGGTTGATGGCGATGATGCCCAGGCCCAGCGCTGCGCACAGCCAGAAGCCCGAAATGCCGTGTACGTAACCCAGGCGCACGGTGCCGACCGTGGATGCGCCACCCAGCACGGTGGTGGCCATGGTGCCCATATACAACACCGGCCCCAGGTTGCGCCCGGCCACCAGGTAGTCTTCATGGGTTTTTGCGCGGCGCATGCCGTACCAGCCAAGCCCTAGCATGGCGGCGGTATAGATCATTACAACAATGATGTCCAAGGCCATTGGGGGTCTCCCGATTATCTTTATTATGGCGAGATCGGCGGCTCGGGCGGTGTTCGCCCGGCAGCCTTTGTAGGTGTTGGCGGGCCTCTATGGCCCTCCCTCATGGCTCCTGCCGGGGGTACCTCTGTACAGCAACCACGAACGTTGGGTCAGTTGCCTAGCGGCGCACTACGCCGGGCAACACGCACAGCATCTCGAACAGCAGATTGGCGCCCAGCAGCGAGGTATTGCCGGAGGTGTCGTAGGGCGGTGAGACCTCGACCAGGTCGCAGCCGATCAGGTCGAGGCCGTGGCAGCCGCGAATGATCTCCATCGCCTGAATGGTGGTCAAACCGCCAATTTCCGGTGTGCCGGTGCCAGGCGCCCAGGCCGGGTCGATGCCATCGATGTCGAACGACAGGTATACCGGCCCGCCCCCGACTTTCTCCCGCACCTCGGCCATCAGCGGCGCCAGCGACTTGTGCCAGCACTCCTCGGCCTGCACCACGCGAAAGCCCTGGCGACGGCTCCAGTTGAAGTCATCGGCGGTGTAGCCCTGGGCACGCAAGCCAATCTGCACCACACGGTCGCAATCGAGCAGGCCCTCTTCCACGGCGCGGCGGAAGGTGGTGCCATGGGCGATTTTCTCACCGAACATATGGTCGTTGACGTCGGCATGGGCGTCGATGTGCACCAGGCCGATCTTGCCATGCTTCTTGTGCAGGGCACGCAGGATAGGCAGGGTGATGGTGTGGTCGCCGCCCAGGGTGAGGGGGATGATGTTGTGTTCCAGCACCTCGTCGTACGCTTCTTCGATGATGCGCACGGCGTCCAGCAGGTTGAAGGTGTTGATGGCCACGTCGCCGATATCAGCCACCGACAGTGAATCGAACGGGGCGGCGCCGGTGGCCATGTTGTAGGGGCGGATCATCACCGATTCAGCGCGGATCTGCCGTGGCCCAAAGCGCGTGCCGGAGCGCAGCGAGGTGCCGATATCCAGCGGCACGCCAATGAACGCAGCATCCAGGCCTTCAGCGGTTTGCAGGTGGGGCAGGCGCAGCATGGTGGCGATGCCGCCGAAACGCGGCATTTCGTTGCCGCCCAGTGGTTGGTGGAGGATCTTGTCCACGGTGGGCCTCATCAGTCGGTCGATTGTTGTGTTTGTTCGAACCTGTGCCGCGTGGTCTTGCCGGTGTGCAGCGGGCGGCGGCCAGGGACATTTCGGCCAAGTCTGCGCAACGGGGGGCAGTGGAAGAATCGCTACCGGCAAAAACTTAGTTCAGGAATTTCTAAACTAAAGGCCGCCTAGCGGTTAGACTTCGCGCCAACCCTGTGCGGAATCGTTTATCCATGGCCTCGACACTGCCCGACCTGAAACTGCTGCGCATCTTCGTCAGCGTGGTGCGCCACCAGGGCTTCGCCAACGCACAGCGCGAACTGAACCTGTCCACCTCCGCCATCAGCACCTACATGAGCCAGCTGGAAGGCGCCCTCGGGCTGGTGCTGTGCCACCGTGGCCGCGGCGGCTTCAGCCTGACCAGCAAGGGGGAGCTGTTCCACCAGGAAACCTTGCGCTTGCTGGCTGAGCTGGACGGCTTCGAGCAATACGCGGCAGCGCTCAAAGGCGAACTGCGCGGCACCCTCAACCTTGGCGTGATCGACTCCACGGTCGGCGACCGCGCCTTGCCCCTTGCCGAAGCCATCGGCGCCTACAGCCAGGAACACCCGGCCGTGCACCTGCACCTGTCTGTGTCCAGCCCTTACGAGTTGCAGTTGGGCGTGCAGGACAACCGCCTGGACTTGGCCATCGGGGCGTTTTCTTCGCGCATGAGCGGGCTGGTGTACCAGCCGTTGTACCGAGAGCAGCACTGGCTGTACTGCAGTAGCCGCCACCCGTTGTACGCCGAACGGCGCATCCCCGAACAAGTGGTGACCCAGCAGCGCATGGTAGGGCGTGGCTACTGGAGCCAGGCCGAGCTGGCGCGACATGGGTTCAAGCACAGCGCCGCCACGGTGGAGAGCATGGAGGCGCAACTGATCCTGATTCTGTCGGGTGCCTATATCGGCTACCTGCCCGAGCACTATGCCCAGGCCTGGGCAGACAAGGGCGACCTGCGGGTGCTCTCGCCGTCCACCTTCGGCTACCAGGCGCCGTTCTCCATGATCACTCGCCGTGGGCGCAGCCGCGAGCCGCTGATTCAAACCTTCCGCGATCTGCTGAAAAGCCAACTGAACGTGGGCTGATACACATCGCGTTCATGCACTTCGTCGGGCGGCCGATATTTCCTACAGCTACCGCCTCCCACTATGAAAGCGCTCTGCTACACATCAAGGTGCGCTGATGATTTCCTCTTATTCATCCTGCAAGGATCGCCGAAGATGCGCATGAATTTGCCCATTACCGAGCACGAAAGAACTTTCTCCAGCGATCAACGCCTGATCTCCACCACCGACCTGAACAGCCGCATCACCTATTGCAACGATGCCTTCGTGGCCATCAGCGGTTTTACCTACGATGAACTGGTCGGCCAACCCCATAACCTTGTGCGCCACCCCGATATGCCGCCTGCGGTGTTCGGCCATATGTGGGACACCATCAAGCAGGGCAAACCCTGGATGGGCGTGGTGAAAAACCGCGCCAAGAATGGCGATTACTATTGGGTGAGCGCCTACGTGACGCCCGTGTACGAGCACGGTCACATCAGCGGCTATGAGTCCGTACGCTCGGTACCCACTCGCGAGCAGATTCACCGCGCAGAACAGCTGTACGCGCGCCTGCGTGCCGGCCGTGCCCCTGTGCCGTTGGCGGCCAGCATCGCCCACGGTCTGCTCCAGGGCCTGCCGTTGATCGGTGCCGGGTTGGCTTCGGGGCTGGGTTACCTGTGGCTACCGCCTCAGGCTGCACTCGGGGTGCTGGGCGCCAGCCTGGTGATGGCGTGGTGCCTGGTGCAGCGCCAGCAGCGGCAGGCGATTCGCCGCACGCTGGCTGAACACCCCAAGGCGTTCACCAGCCCGCTGGTGGCGCTGACCTACAGCAGTAACCCCGGCCTGCATGGCCAGCTGGACCTGGCCATTCTCAGCGAAGAGGCTCGCCTGCAAACCGCCCTGACCCGGCTGGAGGATGCCGGTGTAGGCGTCAAGGCCCGTGCGGCACAGTCGTCGGCGCTGTCCGATGACCAGGCGCGCATGCTGGAACGCCAGCGCAGCGAAACCGACCAGTCCGCCACGGCCATCGCCGAGATGGCCGCGACCATCCAAGAGGTCACACACAACGTGCAAAGCACTGCACATGCGGCAGGTGATGCCGACCAGCTGGCGCAGCAGGGTAGCGCGCTGGCCCTTAAAAGCCTGCAGGCCATGGGCAGCATGCGCGATGCGGTCAACGACATCGGCCAGGCGGTCAACGCCCTGGCCGAGCAGACCCAGTCAATTGGCAGTGTGGTGGACGTGATTACCGCGATCGCCGACCAGACCAACCTGTTGGCACTCAATGCGGCCATCGAGGCCGCCCGTGCCGGTGAGCAGGGCCGCGGCTTCGCCGTGGTGGCCGATGAGGTGCGTTCGCTGGCCCAGCGCACTCGTACCTCGACCGAGGAAATTCACCAGATCATCGATTCGTTGCGCGCAGGTACTGAACGGGCCGTGAACTCAGCCAGCCGGGGTGAGCAGATTTCGCGGGACAGTGTGCACAGTGTCGAAGCCGTGCAGGCTGCGCTCAGCGGCATCGCCCAGGCCGTCAGCCGCATCACGGGCATGAGCCAGCAGATGGCCACGGCGTCGGAGCAGCAGAGCCACGTTGCCGAGGACATCAACCAGCAGATCACCCGCATCGCCCAGCTCAGTGATCAAAGCGCCGGCCAGGCCCGGCAGGGCGCGCAGATCAGCCAGGACCTGGAGCGCATGGCCGATTACCTGCACAGCCTGGCCGAGCGCTTCAACCGCTGATCGCGCCCGCGGCGTAGGTTCTGTGGCACACTGCGCCGCCCAGGAGAGCCCCATGCCCAGACCCCGTTGCGAGCGGTGCCAGCGCCCCAGCGAGCACTGCCTCTGCCCGTTGATTCCCACATTGGGCAGCCGCACCCGTGTGCTGCTGTTGCAGCACACCAGCGAAGCCTCCCATGCCTTGAACACCGCACGGCTTGTGGCGCTCGGCTTGCAGAATGCCCAGATGCTGGTTGGCGAGGTGTTCGAAGACTTGGGCACACTATTGGCTGCCCCCGGCTATCGGCCGGTGTTGCTGTTTCCGGGGGATGATGCTCAGCCGCTCACGGCGGGCGGCCAACAGGACGACAGGCCGTTACTGTTGGTGGTGCCGGACGGTACCTGGCGCAAGGCCCGCAAGTTGCTGTACCTCAACCCTTTGCTGGCGGCGCTGCCGAAGGTAACCCTGAAGGCGGGTGGGGTATCCCGCTACAGGCTGCGCAAGGCACCCAAGGAAGGCGCCTTGTCCACCCTCGAAGCGGTGGTGCGGGCATTGAATGAGCTCGAATGCCCCAACAGCTTCGACGGGTTGCTGGCACCCTTCGACGCGTTGATAGACGGGCAGATCAAGGCGATGGGTGACGCCACTTACCAGCGCAACCACGGCGCCGGTTGAACGCATGGCGCCCCCACCGGGCGCCATGCTGCGGGCTGCGGTCAGCGCATGTCTGGCAGGCGGGCGTCGGTGCGCACTTCGGTAGTGGCGTAGGCTTCTGGCGGCAGCGAGATGCGCTGCTTGCTGAGCAACTCGCCCATGGTCGCCAGCACGCGGTACCGCGAGTATTCCTCGGTGTAGCGCACCTCGGTGTAGCGGCGGTCAGCGTTGTACAGTTCGTTCTCACTGTCCAGCACGTCCAGCAGGGTACGCTGGCCCAGGCCGAACTGGTCCTGGTACGCGGCACGCACACGCTTGGTGGTGTCGGCGTATTCACGTGCGGTTGGCAGCTGCTTGCTGGCGTTGGTCATGGCGTTCCAGGCCAGGCTCAGGTTCTCGGTCAACTCGCGCAGGGCATTGTTGCGAATGTCCAGGGCCTGGTTGATCTTGTGCGAGTCGGAGCGCAGGCGTGCGCTGTCGCTGCCGCCGCGGAACAGGTTGTAGTTCATTTCAACGCCGGCTTGCCAGTCGTTGTTGCTGTGGCCTTTTTCGCCGCCAGTGTTGTTGTTGGCACCGGTTGCCAGAATGGCGTCGAAGCGCGGGTAGAAGGTCGACTTGCCGACTTCGTACTGCTTCTCGGCAGCGTTCACGTCAGCCTGGGCCGACTTGATGTACGGGTTGTTCTGGCGCATGCCTTCGCGGGCTTCTTCCAGGTTGGCCGGCATCTGCACATTGATCGACTGCGGGTCTTCCAACTCGTCCGGCACCCGGCCTACCACACTGAAGAAGTTGGCTTCGGCATCGGCCAAGTCGACTTCGGCGGTGTCCAGGTTGTTCTCGGCCAGTGCACGACGGGCGCGGGACTGGTCAAGGTCAGCTGTGCTGCCTACGCCGCGCTCGTTGCGCAGGCCGATCTGGTCGTTGACCCGCAAGTGGGCTTGCAGGTTGTTCTTGGCCAGGGTTACCAGTTCGCGGCGCTTGAGCACTTCCAGGTAGACCTCGATGGCACGCAGGGCAACGTCCTGGGCCACGGCCTGGGTGTAATAGGCGCGCGAAGTGGAGACTGCTTCGGTGCGGCCTACCTCGTTGGAAGTGTTGAACCCGTCGAAGATCATCTGCCGCAGGCGCAGCTCGGACTGCGTGTAGTTCAGGGTTTCCTTGTTATGCCTGCCCTGGGCGCGGGTGTTGGCATTATCGGAACGCTGGCGGCCATAGCCGGCAACCAGGTCTACGGACGGGTAGTAGCCACCGCGGGCAAACTTCACGTCTTCGTCTGCAGACAGCTTGCTGTTGCGGTTGGAGCTGACCTGGGGATGGTAGTCCACGGCGCTCTGTACAGCTTCGGTGATCGACATCGCCTGTACGTTGGCACTTACCAGAGCCAACAGTAATGCACTGGTGATGGGGTTCAAAACGCGCATGGGTACCTCTCCCTGATCCTGGGTTGATCCTGCTTTTCGCCAAAAAAATGACTATATCGTGATGTCGTATAGTGTTGCAGGTTTTTAATCCCACAGCTAAGTACATTCAGCGCGATATATAAGAAGATTTATTCATATCAAACTGCCATATGCGACCTATTTTGTCTAACGACAATGCAATTTATTGACCGGATTGTCCCCGGTTTCCCGTTCAGGTCCTTGTGAAATAAGGGTTGCGGGCGGTTCCAGAACGAAAGCCGCTAAGAGGACGCGGAACTAGGCGATATTGATATTTGGCGACAGAATATTGTCACGCCCTGGGTGGCAACGTCTTCTGTTTGAGGATGTAAAGGCTCACAAACAGGGCGCTGGCAAGCATGAAGGCACGCGCCCACGGTAGGGGCACCAGGTAGCAGGAGAGACCGATACTGGCCCACATCAAGGCGATGGCGTACACCTTGGCCTTCAGCGGGATACCTTCACCACTCAAGTAGCCGTGAATCCATGGCCCCAGTTTGGGGTGATGCACCAGCCAGTGGTGAAAGCGGGGGGAGCTGCGGGCGAAGCACGCAGCGGCAAGCAGCAGAAAGGGCGTGGTAGGCAGCACCGGTAGAAAGATGCCCACCACGCCCAGCGCTACGCTGAGCCAGCCGATGGCCAGCAGCAGGTAGCGCACAGAGGGCTCAGTGGTGACGTGGCTTGAGCAGGGCAGGCTTTTCTTCCGGGGCGTGCAGCAGCAGGAACAGCGCCGTCAGGGCTTCCGGGATCTGCACGATCATGTCGTCCTGCAGGCTGGCATTGGCGGCGATGTCGGCGAACTCCGGTTGCTCATCGAACAGGCCCGAACCGACCATGATCGGCAGCAGCATTTCGCTCACTTCCTCTTCGGCGTTCTCGAACCACGCTTCCTCGCGCAGGAACACGCCTTCCATGAAGCCGATGCACCAGCCGCGCAGGTCGGAATCGTCTGGCTCGTCGGTGAGGTCGAGGTCGCAGGGCAGCTCGAACTCATCGTCGCTGGCCAGCTGGCGGGCGATATGGGCCTTGAGCGCCACCAGCGTGGCTTCGATCTCGGTGCGCTGGGCGTCGCTGGCGTAGTGGGGTTCCTCGGCGAACAGGGCGTCGATCCACTCACGCTCAGGCACGTCTTCGGCATTGATCGACAAGGCGGTCAGGTAGCCGTGGGCGGCGACATAGTCCAACGCTTCCTCGTGCAGCTCGTCGGCGTCGAGGAAGGCTTGCAGGCGGGTCAGTTGCTCGGCGAAGGACATTACAGGGCTACCTTGGGAATAAACGATACCGAATTCTAGCACCTTGCGGCGGTGGCGGGGCAAAGGAACGTCCATCGCGGCGGTGCCTGTGCGGGGTGGTGCTGCGGTATACTTGTCGGTTTCCAATCCAGGGGCGGGCTTTGGCGTACCTCTGGAAAAAACCGCTTACGCATTCGGCGTGTGCGGAGCGGGTTTTTCGTCCAGCCTGTGTCCAGGATGGTACGGCGTTTTGTGGAGTTGCACATGCTCGAACAGGCTCAGCGCGTTCTCAAGGATATCTTCGGCTACGACAGTTTCCGGGGGCGCCAGGCAGCGATCATCGAATGCGTGGCCAATGGTGGCGATGCCCTGGTACTGATGCCCACCGGCGGCGGCAAATCGTTGTGCTTCCAGGTGCCGGGGTTGTTGCGCCCGGGGCTTACGGTGGTGGTTTCGCCACTGATCGCGTTGATGGACGACCAGGTGGCCACGCTGGATGAACTGGGGGTGGCGGCTGCGGCGCTCAACTCCACGCTCAGCGCCGAGCAGCAGCGTGACCTGGCTGGCCGCTTGCGCCGTGGCGAGGTGAAAATGCTCTACCTGGCGCCAGAGCGCCTGGTGCAGCCGCGCATGCTCGACTTCCTGCGTGAGCTGGATATTTCCCTGTTCGCCATCGACGAGGCCCACTGCGTATCCCAATGGGGGCATGACTTCCGCCCGGAGTATCTGCAACTCGGCCAGTTGGCCGAACTGTTCCCCCATGTACCGCGCATCGCGTTGACGGCAACCGCCGACATGCGCACCCGCGAGGAAATCGTTCAGCGCCTTCACCTGCAGGGCGCCGAACGTTTTCTGTCGAGTTTCGACCGGCCCAACATCTTCTACCGCATCGTGCCCAAGGAGGCACCGCGCAAGCAGCTCATGGCATTTCTGGGCGAGCGCCGCGGCAACGCCGGCATTGTCTATTGCCTGTCGCGCAAGAAGGTCGATGAAACCGCCGCATTCCTGTGTGACCAAGGCTTCCCTGCGCTGCCCTACCACGCAGGCCTGGCCGCCGAGACCCGCTCGGCCAACCAGCACCGCTTTCTCAACGAGGAAGGGCTGATCATGGTGGCGACTATTGCCTTCGGCATGGGCATCGACAAGCCCAACGTGCGCTTCGTCGCGCACCTCGACCTGCCCAAGTCGATGGAGGCGTACTACCAGGAAACCGGCCGCGCCGGGCGTGACGGCCTGCCGTCAGATGCCTGGATGGCTTACGGCCTGCAAGACATGGTCATGCTCAAGCAGATGCTGCAGAACTCCGAGGGCGACGAGCGTCACAAGCGCATCGAGCAGCACAAGCTCGACGCCATGCTGGCCCTGTGCGAAGAAACCCGCTGCCGGCGCCAGACCCTGCTTGCCTACTTCGACGAAACCCTCGAGCAACCCTGCGGGCACTGTGACAACTGCGTAGACAACGTGCAAACCTGGGACGCCACCGAGCCGGCGCGCCAGGCGCTGTCGGCGGTGTTCCGAACCGGCCAGCGCTACGGCGTTGGGCATCTGGTCGATGTACTGCTCGGCAAGGACACCGAAAAAGTGCGCAACTTCGGGCACGAGAAACTCTCGGTGTTCGGGGTGGGCAAGGCGCTGCCGGAGGCCGAGTGGCGGTCACTGTTCCGCCAGCTGGTGGCGCGGGGGCTGGTGGACATCGACCTTGAAGGCTACGGCGGCCTGCGGCTTTCGGACAGCTGCCGGCCGTTGCTGCGCGGCGAGGTCACCTTGCACCTGCGGCGCGACCTCAAGCCGCAAACCGTTGCCCGCACCGCGTCCTCGGGTGGCGGCAGCCCGGCCAGCCAACTGGTGCGTGCCGAAGAGCGCGAACTGTGGGAAGCACTGCGCACCCTGCGGCGTAAGCTGGCAGAAGAACACCGCGTGCCGCCCTACGTTATCTTCCCCGATTCCACCCTGCTGGAAATGCTGCGCAGCCAGCCTGCCACCCTCAGCGACATGGCCCAGGTCAGCGGTGTGGGCGCGCGCAAGCTGGAACGTTACGGGCAGGCCTTCCTCGAGGTGCTCAATGGCAATGGCGGCACTGACGAGGCGCCGAAGGTGGTACTGGACCTGCGCCATGAGCTGGTCAGCCTGGCCCGCGCTGGCATGACCCCGGCCCAGATCGCCGGCCAGCTGAGCTGCAGCGAGAAGAACGTCTACAGCCTGCTGGCCGAGGCACTGGGGCGTCAGGAGCTGAACCTTGAGCAGGCACTGGACCTGCCTGAAGACCTGCTGGCCGAAATTCAGGATGCCTTCCTGGACGGCGAAGGCGAGCTGCCCCCGGTTTCGGCCATTGCGCCTCTGTTTGGCCCGCGAGTACCGGAGGGCGTGCTGCACTGCGTGCGTGCAGCATTGGCGGCGGAGTTCGAGTTGTGATTGCCGGTAACGGCATTGGCACTTGGCCCGTCCGCTGACCCGTGTCATGTGTTCGCACGATTGCCGGGCATTCGTCCCGCCCATCGGCTTGCCTCCCCGGGCGCATCATGGTTAGCTGCCTAATAATTAGATCTTTTCAACGAGTTGCTTATGCCCCTGACTGATAACCAACACCGCTTCGGCATGCAGCTGGCCCAGATGTCCCGAGGTTGGCGCGCTGAGCTCGATCGCCGCCTGGCGGGGCTCAACCTGTCCCAGGCCCGCTGGTTGGTGCTGCTGCACCTGGCCCGCTTTGCCGAGGCCCCCACCCAGCGTGAGCTGGCCCAGAGCGTGGGTGTGGAAGGCCCTACACTGGCGCGGCTGCTGGACAGCCTCGAAGGGCAGGGGTTGGTGCGTCGGCAGGCGGTGATGGAGGACCGGCGGGCGAAGAAGATTCAGCTGTGCCCGCCCGCCAGGCCGCTGATCGAGCAGATCGAAACCATTGCCAACCAACTGCGGGTGGAGTTGTTCAGTGGCGTCGATGAGGCTGACCTTGAGGTGTGCATGCGCGTGCACGCGAAGATCCTGGGGAACCTCGAGAAGCCCTGATCGGCTTGGGGTATCGCACTGCATAGAGCCCCTGTGGAAGCAACTGTCTTCCACGAGATCTCAACGTTGGCGCAATCACTGTGGGAGCGGGTTTACCCGCGAACACCGGCGAAGCCGG
>NZ_JACVVF010000051.1:0-33442 GCF_016648095.1 Pseudomonas sp. S32 | reverse complement strand
CCCCCGCACCTGCAACCGCCACCCCACCCAACCCAGCGTCACCGCCCGCAACGCCATGAAGCCGAGAAACGCCAGCCACAACCCATGGTTGCCAAACCCGCTCATCACCACGCCGAAGGGCAGTGCCACCAACACCGACAGCAACATTGCATTGCGCATCTCCCGTGCCCGGGTCGCGCCGATGAACAGCCCGTCCAGCAGGTAGCTCCACACCGCAATCAACGGCAGCACCGCCAGGTAGGGCAGGTACGGGTACGCCGCCATGCGCACGCTTTCGATGTTGGTCTGCAGGTCGATGAACAGGTGCCCACCCAGCAGGAACAACCCGGCAAAACCCAGGCTGACGAACAGTGACCAGCCACCGGCTATCACCAGGGAGCGCCGCAAGGTGTCGCGGTCCCGTGCACCAATGGCATGGCCGCACAAGGCTTCGACTGCATGGGCCAGCCCGTCCAGGGCATAGGCCGTGAGCAGCAGGCCGTTGAGCAGCAGTGCATTGGCCGCCACGGTCGCTTCACCCAGGCGAGCGCCTTGCACCGTGATCAGCAGAAACACCACTTGCAACGCAAGGCTGCGCAGAAAAATGTCGCGGTTCACTGCCAGCAGAGGCCGCCAGGCCTGCCAGCGGGTGAGTGCCCGCCACGCCACTCGCCCAGGGTGGGCTCGCAAGGCTGGGCGGGTGAGTGCCAGGCCGAGCAGGGCAGCGCTCCACTCGGCAATCACCGACGCCCGCGCCGAACCCAGCACCCCCCAGTCCAGGCCCAGCACGAACCATAGGTTAAGCGCGATATTCAGCAGGTTGGTGGTCAGCAGGATCGCCAGGGGCGCCCGTGCATTCTGGGTGCCCAGGAACCAGCCAACCAGCGCGTAGCTGGCCAGCGCCGCCGGCAAACCCAGCAGCCGGGTGTGAAAGAATGCCTCGGTGGATTGCAGCAGCGCGGCGCTGGGTTGCATCGCATGCAGGGCCAGCTGGCTGAAGGGCAGGGCCACCAAGACGATCAGCACAGCCAGGGCAAGGGCCAGCAGCAGCCCCTGCGCCAGCACCTGGCGCAAGGCCGCGCCGTCGCCCCGCCCGGCTGCCTGGGCAGCGAAACCGGTAGACCCCATGCGTAGAAACCCCAGCAGGCCCACCATGAAGGTGAAAAGCGTGCCGCCCACGGCCACGGCCCCCAGCTGATGGGCGTGGGGCAGGTGGCCGATCACCGTGCTGTCCACCAGGGTAACCAGCGGCACGGAAATGTTGGACAGGATCATCGGCGCGGCCAGCGCCCACACCTTCAGGTGGGTGGGGCGGTGCCGCCAGTCGGTAAGCATCGAGGTCATCGGGGGCCTGGAAAGTCGGGGCTGCAGTACAGCCGTATGGCAATGCAGCAACAGAGTGTACCGGCCAGGCAACCAATTAGCGCGAACAGGGTCTCACTTGCCGCGTCGCGCTGGGTGCCATGCCTACGCGTGCGCTATAGTTGCAGCCCTCACCTACATACTGCCCAAGAGTTTGTACTCCATGTTCAACAAAGGATTGTTGCTGGCCTGTGCGCTGGCCCTGCTTAGCGCCTGTGACTCTTCCACGCCGGACAAGCCGGCACCTGCCCAGAAGCCGACGGCCGCCGCAAGCCAACCCGTCAAACGCGAAGATCCGGCATTGCTCGCCGAGCGTTACAAGGGCCGCGAGCTGACCGTGCTGGACGCCTCCGAGGTGCAACTTGATGGCGCAGCCACGCTGTCGCTGAGCTTCTCGGCGCCGCTGGACGCCAAACAGGACTTCGCCAGCAAGGTGCACCTGGTCGATACCGTGAAGGGCAAGGTCGATGGCGCCTGGGAGCTGTCCGAAAACCAGATGGAGCTGCGCCTGCGCCACCTGGAGCCCAAGCGCAAACTGGTGCTGACCGTGGACAAGGGCTTGCTGGCAGTCAACGGTGAGCAGTTGCAGGACGAGTCCATCACCCGCCTCGAAACCCGTGACATGCAGCCGACCATCGGCTTTGCCAGCCGGGGTTCGCTGCTGCCGACGCGCCTTGCCGAAGGCCTGCCGGTCATTGCCTTGAACGTGGACAAGGTGGATGTGGAGTTCTTCCGGGTCAAACCGGACATGCTCTCGTCGTTCCTCGCCAACTGGGGGCGCCGCAGCAGCCTGGAGTACTACCAGTCCAAAGATACCCTGAGCATGGCCGAACTGGTGTACAGCGGCCGCTTCGACCTCAACCCTGCGCGCAATACCCGCGAAACCGTGCTGCTGCCGATTGCTGGCATCAAGCCCTTGCAAGCGCCTGGCGTGTACCTGGCGGTGATGCGCGCATCGGGTACCTATGACTACTCGCAGCCGGCCACGATGTTTACCTTGAGCGACATCGGCGTGTCTGCCCATCGTTACCGTGACCGTATCGACGTCTTCGCCCAGGCCCTGGAGGGTGGCAAGGCACTGAACGGCGTCAACCTCGAAATCCATGACGAAAAAGGCAAGCTGCTGGCGCAGGCCAGCACGGACGGCAAGGGCCATGCCCAACTGCCGATCACGACCAAGGCCGATACCCTGATCGCAACCCAGGGTGTGCACACCACGCTCCTGCGCCTCAATACTGCAGCCCTGGACCTGGCCGAGTTTGACATCACCGGCCCCCAGGCCAACCCGCTGCAGTTCTTCATCTTCGGCCCGCGCGACCTGTACCGGCCTGGTGAGACGGTGCTGCTCAACGGCTTGCTGCGCGACCAGGACGGCAAGCCGGTGAAAGCCCAGCCAGTGAATGTGGAAGTGCGGCGCCCGGATGAGCAGGTCAGCCGCAAGTTTGTCTGGGAGGCCGACAACAATGGCCTGTACCAATACCAGTTGCAGTTGGCGACCGAGGCCCCAACCGGCCGCTGGCAGCTGCTGCTCGACCTGGGTGGCGGGCGCAAGCAGGTGTATGAATTCCTGGTCGAGGATTTCCTGCCCGAGCGGCTGGCGCTGGAGCTCAAAGGCAGTAGCAAGCCCCTTGCACCCGATGAAGATGCGCGCATCCAGGTGACCGGCCGCTACCTGTACGGCGCACCGGCGGCAGGCAACCGCCTAAGCGGTCAGGCCTATGTTCGCCCGCTGCGTGAGGCGGTGCCTGCGCTGCCCGGCTACCAGTTTGGCTCGGTCACCGAGGCCGAGCTGACCCAGGACCTGGAACTGGACGAAGTCACCCTCGACCAGGCGGGCAAGGCCGTACTCGACATCCCCAGCCGCTGGGGCGAAGCGCGTTCGCCGCTGCAACTGACCGTGCAGGCCAGCTTGCAGGAGTCCGGTGGCAGGCCGATCACCCGGCGCCTGGAGCAACCTGTGTGGCCCGCCGAGCGCCTGCCCGGGCTGCGTGGGCTGTTTGACGGTGAAGAAACCAACAGCGATGGCCCCGTCGAGTTCGAATTCCTGGTAGCCGACCGCGAGGGCAACAAGCTTGCGGCCAACGACCTGAAAGTGCGGTTGATTCGCGAGCGACGCGATTATTACTGGAACTACTCCCAGAGTGACGGCTGGAGCTACGCCTACAACGAAAAACCCCTTACCCAGAGCGAGGAAACCCTCAGCGTCAAGGCGGGCTCAACCGCCAAGATGAACTTCCAGGTGGAGTGGGGCCCGTACCGCGTGGAGGTGGAAGACCCACAGACCGGTGTGGTGTCGAGCGAACGCTTCTGGGCCGGTTACCGCGCCCAGGATAACGCCGAAGGTGGCGCCGTTAGGCCAGACCAGGTCAAGCTGGCGCTGGACAAGCCCTCCTATGCCGACGGCGCGACCGCCAAGGTCACTGTCACCCCGCCTGCCGCGGGCAGTGGCTACCTGATGATCGAGTCCAGCGATGGCCCGTTGTGGTGGCAAGAGATCGATGTGCCTGCCGAGGGCAAAACCTTCGAGGTGCCGCTGGACAAGGCCTGGGCGCGCCACGACCTGTACCTGAGCACCCTGGTGATTCGCCCGGGTGAGCGCAAGGCCAATGCCACGCCCAAGCGTGCAGTGGGTGTGTTGCACCTGCCGCTGGACCGCGCCGAGCGCAAGCTGGCGGTGAGCTTGCAGGCACCGCAGAAAATGCGCCCCAAACAGCCGCTTACCGTGAAGATCAAGGCCGCCAGAAGCAATGGCAGCGTGCCCAAGCAGGTGCATGTGCTGCTGTCGGCGGTGGATGTGGGCATCCTCAACATTACCGACTTCAAAACCCCAGACCCCTTCGCCAGCCTGTTCGGGCGCAAGGCCTATGGCGCCGACCAGCTGGACATCTACGGCCAACTGATCGAAGCCGGGCAAGGTCGCCTGGCCAGCCTGGCATTTGGTGGCGATGCGGCCATGGCCAAAGGCGGCAAACGCCCCAATACCACGGTGACCATCGTCGCCCAGCAAAGCCTGCCGGTGACCTTGGACGAAAACGGCGAAGGCCAGGCCAGTGTCGATATCCCCGACTTCAATGGTGAACTGCGCGTGATGGCCCAGGCCTGGGCCGAGGAAGACTTCGGCATGGCTGAAGCCAAGACCGTGGTCGCTGCGCCACTCATTGCCGAACTGTCCGCCCCGCGCTTCCTGGCGGGCGGCGACCGCACCCGCCTGGCGCTGGACCTGGCCAACCAGTCGGGCCGTGCCCAACAGTTGAACGTTGAGATCACCACCGAGGGGCAAGTCAGCCTCACGGCCAGTGCCGTGCAGGCTGTATCGCTGGCTGAAGGCCAGCGCTCCACGCTGATGATTCCTGTGCAAGCTCAAGGCGGGTTCGGGCAGGGCAAGGTCCATGTGCGTGTCACGGGCCTGCAATTGCCGGATGAGCCAGCGGCTGCGTTCGAACGTGAATGGACGCTGGGCGTGCGCCCTGCCTATCCGGCCATGCTCAAGCATTACCGCGTGGCGCTGTCAGACCAGCCCTGGACCTTGCCCGAAGCAGACCTGGCGGCCTATGAACCGTCGGGTGTCGAAGCGATACTGGCGCTGTCGAGCCGGCCACCGCTGAACCTGGGCGAGCAGATTCGCGCGTTGGAGGCCTACCCCTATGGTTGCCTGGAGCAGACCACCAGCGGCCTCTACCCGTCGCTGTACGCCGATGCCGACAGCCTCAAGCGCCTGGGCATCAAGGGCGAACCGGCAGACGTGCGCAAGCGCAAGATCGAAATGGGCATCGAACACCTGCTTGGCATGCAGCGTTACAACGGCAGCTTCGGCCTGTGGAGTTCGGACAGCGAAGAAGAGTACTGGCTGACCGCCTATGTAAGCGACTTCCTGCTGCGGGCCCGTGACCAGGGTTACGGGGTGCCGGCCGAAGCCTTGAAGAAGGCCAACGAACGCCTGCTGCGCTACTTGCAGGAGCGCAACTTGATCGAAGTGGACTACAGCGACAACGCCGATCACACCCGCTTTGCGGTCCAGGCCTATGCTGCCCTGGTATTGGCGCGCAGCCAGCAGGCACCGCTGGGCGCGCTGCGTGGCCTGTTTGAACGCCGGGCCGATGCCCGCTCTGGTCTGCCGCTGGTGCAACTGGCCGTGGCCTTGGACAAAATGGGTGACAAGCCCCGTGCACAGCAGGCGCTGCAGGCTGGCCTTGCAGTCAGCCGTGGTAAAGGCTGGATGGGCGATTACGGCAGCGCCCTGCGGGATCAGGCGCTGATTCTGGCGCTGCTGCAGGAGAACAACCTTGCCAGCGGCCAGGTCGATCAACGCCTGTTTGCCCTGTCGGATGAGCTGGCTGCCAACCGCTGGCTCTCTACCCAAGAGCGCAATGCGCTGTTCCTGGCAGGCCGTGGCTTGCTCGGTAAGCCAGAAAAATCATGGAAAGCGCGGCTGGACAGCGCGGGTGAAATCCGCGAATTCGACAACGCCGATGCGGGCATGAAGCTGGAGGGCCCGCTACTGGCCTCCCCGCTGACCGTGCAGAACCAGGGCGGCGAGACGATTTATCAGCAACTGACGATTTCGGGTTACCCCCGTCAGGCCCCAGCGGCCAGCAGCAATGGTATGCAGATCCGTCGTGAGTACCTGGGCATGAATGGCCAGCCGCTGGACCTGGGCAACCTGCGCAGCGGTGACTTGGTACTGGTACACCTGGCGCTGAAGGCCCAAGACCGTGTGCCTGATGCGCTGGTAGTCGACCTGCTGCCAGCCGGTCTGGAGCTGGAGAACCAGAACCTGGCGCAAAGCGCTGCCAGCCTGGACAACGCCAGCAGCGCGGTAAAAGAGTGGCGTGGCTCGATGCAGAACGCCAATGTGGTGCACCAGGAATACCGCGACGACCGTTACGTCGCGGCCGTGAAGCTCGACGGCTACGGCACCACCCACCTGCTGTACCTGGCGCGTGCAGTCACCCCGGGCACCTATCGGGTGCCGCCGCCGCAGGTAGAGTCGATGTACCGCCCGAACCTGCAGGCTGTGGGTGACGGGCAAGGGGAAATGACAGTCAAGCCGCGTTAGGGAGCGGTAGCGCCAGGCAGTGGGGGGGATGTGCCCGCCTGCCTGGCGCCCACCCCCGGCAGCCCGGCGCTTAGTGTATGACCCAGCTCATCACCCACAACCCCAGTACCAGCCAGATGATCCCGAGGATGATCGAGGCTCGCATGAACGCGCGGATTGCCGAGTACAGCAGCATCAGGCCGACGATCAACGCCAGGATGCTGACCAGCGAGGTGTCCATGCCCAGGGTGCGTGCCAGGCCGTCGACAAAGTTGCCACCGGCATTGGCCAGCAGGTTGAACAGGCCGCTCAACGCGTCGACGATGATGCGGATCAACGACCCCAGCGCCTGGCCCAGCCACTCGAAAAAACCTTCTACATGCATAGTTGCTTCCTGATGATCGACTCGGCGATTGTGCCGTCCCCAACCCTTTGGCCATTATCTGGCCAGGTCGGTTCCCGATGCCAAGCTTAGCGTGGCCGCGCACCCGTGCGGGCAAGCTGCTGCGCGCTACGCTACTCGGCAGCCTGATTGTGGTTGGCCTGCTGTGGCTGGCTGATCGCCTATGGCCGCTGCCGATGCCCCAGGACGACCTGGCGCGCGTGGTGCTTGCCGAAGACGGTACGCCCCTGTGGCGCTTTGCCGATGCCGACGGTGTGTGGCGTTACCCGGTCAGCCCCGAGCAGGTGTCGCCGCTTTATCTGGAGGCGCTGCTCACCTACGAGGACCGCTGGTTCTATCGCCATCCGGGGGTGAACCCGCTGGCCTTGGCCAGGGCGGCCTGGCTGAACCTGAGCGGCGGGCGGGTGGTGTCTGGGGGCAGTACCTTGTCGATGCAGGTGGCGCGGCTGCTCGACCCGCATGACCGTACCCTGGCAGGCAAACTGCGCCAGCTGTGGCGCACGCTACAGCTGGAGTGGCACTTGCCCAAGCGCGAGATCCTGCAGATATACCTGGACCGCGCGCCGTTCGGCGGCACGTTGCAGGGCGTTGCCGCCGCGAGCTGGGCCTACCTGGGCAAGTCGCCCTTGCACCTGACGCCCGCCGAGGCCGCGCTGCTGGCCGTGCTGCCCCAGGCCCCCAGCCGGCTGCGCCCGGACCGACACCCAGAACGCGCGCAGCGTGCCCGTGACAAGGTGCTGCAACGCCTGGCGCAATACCAGGTATGGCCTGCGCAGCGCATCCGCGAGGCTGCCGAGGAACCGCTGTTGTTGGCGCCACGCCAGGAGCCGGCGTTGGCCCCACTGCTGGCACGGCGCCTGAATACGGCCGGTAGCCCGCCCCTGATACGCACTACGCTGGACGCCGCCCTGCAAAGGCGCCTTGAGGACCTGCTGCTGGGCTGGCGCGCCCGGCTGCCCGAACGTACCTCAGCGGCCATCCTGGTGGTCGAGGCGCAGAACATGGCCGTGCGTGCCTACCTGGGCTCGGTCGACCTGGCGGATGACAGGCGCTTCGGCCATGTCGACATGGTGCAGGCGTTGCGCTCGCCAGGCTCCACGCTCAAGCCTTTCCTGTATGGCATGGCGCTGGACGATGGCCTTATTCATTCCGAGTCGTTGCTGCAGGATGTGCCGCGCCGCTACGGCGATTATCGCCCCGGCAACTTTTCGTCCGGGTTCAGTGGCCCGGTGTCGGCCAGCTCGGCGCTGGCGCTGTCACTCAACCTGCCAGCCGTGCAACTGCTGGAAGCCTACGGCCCCAAGCGCTTTGCCGCACAGCTACGCATGGCGGGCTTGCCGCTGGTATTGCCGCCGCTGGCCGAACCGAACCTTTCGTTGATTCTGGGCGGTGCCGGCAGCCGCCTGGAAGACCTGGTGGGGGGCTATGCGGCACTGGCCCGTGAGGGCAACACGGCCCAGATACGTTTGCAGCCTCAGGCTCGGTTGGTGGAGCATCGCCTGATGTCACCGGGTGCTGCCTGGATCATCCGCCGCATCCTCAGTGGCCAGGCCCGGCCAGACCGCGACCCTCATGCCGAGTTGGTGCAGCGCCCGCAGCTGGCCTGGAAGACCGGCACCAGCTACGGCTTTCGGGACGCCTGGTCGGTCGGGGTGGGGCCTCGCTACCTGATCGGTGTGTGGATCGGCCGGCCCGACGGTACGCCGGTGCCCGGGCAGTTCGGCCTGGCCTCTGCTGCACCGCTGATGCTGCAGGTGCATGACCTGTTGACCAACCGTGACCGCCAGCGGGGGCTGAGCATACCGATACAGCCCGTACCAGCGAGCGTGGGGGTGGCTGCGATCTGCTGGCCACTCGGCCAGCCTATGCAGCGGCACGCCCCGAACTGCCGGCGTCAGCGCTTTGCCTGGACGCTGGACGGCACCATCCCCCCGACCTTGCAGGCGGCGGATCAACCGCTGGGCCTGGGGTTGCACGAAAGCGTGTGGGTCAATGACCGTGGGTTGCGGGTAGATGGCAGTTGCCCGGGTGCCCGGCAGCGCGATATCGCGTTATGGCCGGCGCCGCTGGAACCCTGGCTACCGCGGGCAGAGCGCCGTGCCGCCCTGCTGCCTGCCATCGACCCAGGCTGCTCGCCACAGGTTGCGGCCAGCGCGCCACCGCTGTCCATCGTCGGGGTACGGCCGGGTGATAACCTGCGTCGTCCCGCCAACAGTGCTGAGCCATTGCAGCTTGATGTGTCTGCACTGGGCGGCGCCGGCCGGCGCTGGTGGTTCCTGAATGGCCAGCCGCTGGGTGAGACCCAGGGCCAGGGCAGCCTGCCGTTACGCCTGCCACAGGCAGGGCGGGCCGAGCTGAGCGCACTGGACGAAAGCGGCGAAACAGCCCGCGTAACGTTCCAGGTCAGCCAGTGAGGTAGCCCGGCAGGTGTCGCCCGTCAGTGGGCGGTGAAGCGCTGATGCACGGGCGCGGAGCCCGGGGTCAGCGCCAACGCCAGTTGGGTGCGGTTGTGCATGTGGGTCAGGCGCAACACCTGGGAGACATAGAGCTTGACCGTGTTCTCGGTGATGCCCAGTTCGCAGGCAATCTGGTAGTTGGTCTTGCCCTTGCCCACCAGGCGGGCGACCTCAAGCTGGCGCGGCGAAAGCTTGTCGAACACCGCAGGCAACTCGCCCTCGGTATCCTCGGCATCCCCAGCGCGACGGTGCGCGCCCAGGCCTCGGGCTTTCTCCAGGTCCTGGTACAGCTCGTCGACAGAGTCAGCCAGCTCCTGCAGCCGCTGGTTCAACCCGCCGAGGTCGCTGAGATTGCGTTGGCGTTCCACCAGCACCTCTTCCTGCCGGCGCACGCCTTCGAGCAGTTCGTCCAGGTCCATGGGCTTCTGGTAGTAATCGGCAAAGCCTTCACGCAGGGCGCGAATCACGTCCTGTTTTTCCGCCCGCCCGGTCAGCATGATGGCCTCGAACATGCGCTGCCCCGGGTTGATCTGCTTGAGCGCCCGTACCAGCTCGATGCCGTCACGTTCAGGCATGTGCAGGTCGCAGATGACCAGGCCGATGGCAGGGTCGGCCACGTAGCGTTCGATCGCTTCGTTGGTGGAAAGGGCCGATGTGCACGCGTAGCCCTTGGCGTTGAGGAATTCGCACAACTGTTCAACGATGGCCGATTGATCATCGACCACCAACACCTTTACTTCACTCACTGGTCTGGACACGATCAACTCCCTGTTCGTATACGGCCCTGCTCCCGGGCTAGACGCTCTGGCAGTTTAAAAGTAGCCGTACCTCTGAAATATGTACAAGGCACGTACACATCTTCGGACCGCCGGGATGTTCATTGGATCCATACAGCTGTCAGGAGGAAGCCGGCCAGTACGTAAGGTACGAACGCCTGCTTGTCGCCCATGGCCTCGGTCAGGGCTTGCAGGCGCTTTTTTACCTTGGCATCGAGCAGTGCCCACAAGCGCCTGCGGGTCATCAGCCAGATCAGCAGGCTGATGCCGGCCCCAATGAAGGTCCCCAGTACATACTGGGGCCCTGTGGCCAGTGCCAGAGCGCCCATCAGCTTGACGTCGTCCGCACCGAAATGGCCGAGCATGTACACCGGCAGGGTAAGCAGCATGACAATCGCCAACGCCCAGCCCGCATCGCCGGGGTCTGCCCCCAACCAGGTGTGGCCGGTTGCGAATAGCCAGAATAGCGCGCAGACGGCTACGCCGAGGGTGAGTACATTGGAGATCTTACGCTGGCGCACGTCCTGTTCGGTGCACAGGGCAAGCCATAGGAGAAGCACAATGCTTTGCATCGACAGCCCACCTTCCCTTGAAGTTGAACACTACCTGTTCAGTCAGGTTTCACAGTCAAGATAGACCGAAACCCGGGAGCGGGCGGGGTGTGGGCAGGGAAAAGGCGTGGCCGGAATGGATTTTGTCGCAGGTGACACAGGGGCCGCCAGGCAGCCCCGCTTCAGCGTTGTTCAATCATTCGATTACCTCCGGCTACCCGGCGGGTAATTCCCCAGTACCTGCGCCACCGTTTTCTGAATGGCGCTGTTACGCTCATCCGGCCCAGGCGGGTAGTTGTTCATGATCTGCTCGGCGCTGCCGCGCCACACCAGTTTGCCATCGCGCCCGTCGAGCAGGTCCACCTGAATGGTCGCCACCTTGTAGTCGACGCTGCGGGTTTCGTTGTACATCGGCCCGCCCCAGTAACCGCCCCAATAGCCACCCCAGCCTCCGCCGTAGTTGGTGGTGATCTGTTGTTGGCGCTGTTCGACGATCAGATAAGTACGCACCATAACGTCAGCCTGCTTGCCGGGTTGCACCGGGCGCAGGCCGCGCTGGTCGAGCTGATCGGCCACGGCTTGGCGAATGCGCTGTTCGGTCAGGTCGCTTTTGATGCGCGGATCGTCCGGCCGGTACTGCAACCCAGGTTCTTGCCAGGCCCAGCTGCGGTAGGCGGCAAAATCGCGACTGGCGTCGTAATCCTGCTGCACGTTGTTGCTCGAGCAGGCAGCCAGCAACACGGCAAACGAGAGTAGAAACAGACGGCGCAACATGATGGTTCTCCGTTAAGCGTTAACTGGGAGGATAGCCGCTGAGTGCCTTGCCGACGGCCTGGCGCACAGCACTATCACGATCACGTGGCGACCCCTGGTCGCTGCCGCTTTCGGCATTGCCGCTCCACACGGGCTGGCCGCTGCGCCCGTCATACAGATCGACACGTACCACCATTACTTCCACCTGGTAAGTGCGCACCACCGGTACGCTGGCATAGCCACCGTAACCGTTGCGGTACCCGCCGTAGCCGACACTACCGTAGGGGTAAGGGTCATAGCTGTCGTAATCACGAACCTGGCGCAGGCGCTTTTCCAGATGGATGTTGGCGCTTACCAGCAAGTCTGGCGAGCCATTGCGTGCGGGGCGTAGCCCGTGCTGGTCGAGGGCGGCGCTGACGGCATCGGCCAATTGTGCCGGGTCGGCATTTGCCGAGCCGGTGGGCAACTGCCCATTGCGCCAGCCCCAGCTCTGGTAGTGCCCGTAATCCCGGGCAGGAGTGGGGTAGGCACTGGCATCGAAGGTGTTGGCCGCCTGCGCCGGCGCCGGGGGCAATGGCCGGCTACCGGCCACATAGGGGTTGGTGCCCTGACAGCCCGCGAGGACCAGCGGCAGCAGGGCGAGGCGAAACAGACGATACGGCATGCTTCCTCCTGCCTGGCAGATCAACGTGGGCGGCAAACCCAATGCAGGTAACGACCAAGCCCGGCAAAGCTTGGGTGGCGACGGTGGGCCAGTTCCATTTCCAGCAGGTCGAGCAGCTCCGCCTTGTCCTGGAAGTCCTTGGGCATGTAGTCGTGGAACACCCGGATACCGCTTTCACTTTCGACCTGCCACATGGGCTCAAGTTGCGCTTTGAGGTGGCGGGGATCAAGGGGTTTTTGCGGGGTGAGGCTTTGCTTTTCACCTTCCAGCCGGTTGCTGCGCAACTTGCGGAAATGCCCCTTGAGCAGGTTCCGGTACACGAGGGCATCACGGTTATAGAACGCCAGCGACAACCAGCCTTCGGGAGCTGTGAGCTGGTGCAGTACCGGCAGGATGCTTTCTGGCTCGGCCAGCCACTCCAGCACGGCATGGCACACCACCACATCGTAGGGTTCGGTCAGTTCACCGAGCAGCGCCTGCCAGGGCGCATGAATGAATGTCGCGGCCTGGCCGGCCTCGGCAAAGCGTGCCCGGGCGCCATCGAGCATGGGGGCGGCAGGTTCGGCCAGGGTGACATGGTGCCCGCGCTGGGCCAGCCACAACGCCATGTGGCCCAGCCCTGCGCCCACGTCGAGGATACGCAGCGGGCGGTCGGGCAGTGCCTCGGCCAGGTCGGCCTGCAGCACGGCAAGGCGGATCGCACCCTTGGCTCCGCCGTAGATTTTTTCGGCAAAGCGGGTGGCCAGTTCATCGAAGTGACGGTCGTTCATCGGGCGAAGCGCCTCTCGCTGTCAGCAAGCTTGGCCCGCACGACCTGGTCCATGTCCAGGCCAAGCTCGCTGCACAGCAGCAACAGGTAGAGCACCACATCACCGACTTCCTGGCCCGCGTGGGCCAGTTTGTCAGCAGGCAGCTGGCGCGATTCGTCCTCGCTCAGCCATTGGAATATTTCGACCAGCTCGGCCATTTCCACACTGGCGGCCATGGCGAGGTTCTTGGGGCTGTGAAAGCGCTGCCAGTCATTGTTGTCGCGGATCTGGTGCAGGCGTTGGGTGAGTTCTTGCAAGTTCATCGGGGCCTCCTGATGCCGCATAGCTTCTGCGCAGGGCCGCTGCAAAGCAAGGGCCCCACACAAACGTACGGTCAACAGTGCCCAGGTTGGCTACAGGCGTGACCAGTGGCCAGCCATGTGCAGCACCCCGGCATGGCCATCCAGCCGCACAGCGCCAGTGGGGCCAGCTTCACTGGCGCTGAGTATCACCTCCGAGGGCAAGCGCACGGGCTTGTGGAACGCCACTTCGAACCCATACCCACTGTGGGGCAGGTGCCCACGCAATGCCGCCATGGCCATTGCCTTGCTCCACATGCCGTGGGCAATGGCGGTGGGGAAACCGAACAGCCGCGCACTGGCAGCGCTCAGGTGGATGGGGTTGTAGTCGCCGCACACCTTGGCGTAACGCCGGCCAATGTCACGGTCGGCATACCAGCGCGTGGCTTCGGGCAGGTCTACAGGCTCGTCCGGGGGCGTGGGGGGGGCGGCGCCTTCGAGCTTTAGCCCGCGTACCAGCATGCGGCTGGTCTCCCGCCACAGCGGGCCTATGCCGTCCTGGGCCTCGGTCACCAGGTCGAACGTACCGCCTTTGGCATGGGGTTGCAGGTTATCCGCGTACACGGCCATATGCAGCCCTTCAAGCCCACCGAGCGGGCGCAGCACTTCGATGCGATTGTGCAGGTGCACCAGCCCCAGCAATGGGAACGGGAAGTCGTGGCCGGTCATCAGTTGCAGTTGCAGGTTGAACGCCATGATGTGCGGGTACGTGGCCGGCAGGCGGCCGTCATCGGCGAAGTGACAGAGCCGCCGGTAGGCCTGCAGGTTTTGCTGCTGCAGTGGGATGTAGCAGCGCAGGCCTGCTTCCGGCAGGCGGTCACCCGTGATGCTGCGCTTACCAGCGGCGCGCAGGTACAGGCTGGCGCGGCCAGCTGGGCGGTGCACGTGGTGCCATGTTCGTTTCATGTTCATGCCCCCATCAGTGCCTGGCCACAGACCCGCAGCACCTGGCCGTTGACTGCACCGGTACAGGGCTGGCTGAGCCAGGCGATGGCTTCGGCCACGTCTTGGGGCCGCCCGCCCTGGCCGAGCGAGCTAAGGCGTCGACCAGCCTCGCGCAGGCCCATGGGCATGGCGGCGGTCATGTGGGTTTCGATGAAGCCCGGTGCTACAGCATTGATGCTGGCACCCCGTTCGGCCAGTGTGGGCGCCCAGGCCTGTGCCAGGCCGATCAGCCCGGCCTTGCTGGCGGCGTAGTTGGCCTGGCCACGGTTGCCGGCGATACCGCTCACCGATGCCAGCAGTGTGATGCGGGCATGCTGCCCGAGTGCGCCGTTGTCGATCAGCGCCTGGGTGAGTACCTGAGGCGCCTTGAGGTTGACCGCCATCACAGCGTCCCAGTACTCCGGGGTCATGTTGGCCAGGGTCTTGTCGCGGGTGATACCAGCGTTGTGCACCACGATGTCGATGCCATCGGGCAGGGCAGCGAGCAGCTGCGTTGCTGCGTCGCTGGCGCAGATGTCCAGGGCCAGGGCCTTGCCACCCAGGCGTGCAGCAAGGGCATTGAGCTCTTGGGCGGCCTGGGGCACATCCAGCAGCAGCACGTCGGCACCATCGCGCACCAGGGTTTCGGCAATGGCAGCACCGATACCGCGTGCCGCGCCGGTCACCAGAGCCCGCTGGCCGCCCAGCGGGCGGGTCCAGTCCTGCACGTGCGCAGCGCAGGCCTGCAGGCGCAGTACCTGGCCAGATACGAATGCGCTTTTCGGCGACAGGAAGAAGCGCAGTGCACCCTCCAGCTGGTCGTCGGCACCTTCGCCCACATAAAGCAGCTGCGCAGTGGCGCCATTGCGCAACTCCTTGGCCAGCGAGCGGGTGAACCCTTCAAGGGCTCGCTGCGCCACGCTGGCCAACGGGTCTGCCAGCGACTCGGGAGGCCGGCCGAGCACCACCACATGAGCACAAGGTGCCAGGCTGCGTAACAGCGGCTGGAAAAACTCGCGCAACTGCTTCAAGGCATCGCTGTCGGACAAATGACTGGCGTCGAACACCAGCGCCTTGATTTTCGGCCCGAGGCCGGGCACCCAGGGCTGTGCCTGCAGGTGCTCGCCATTGAAGCTGTACACCGCATCGGTGAGGCGTGGCGCCACGGTTTCAACCTGGCCCGCCAGCGGCCCGCCGCCTACCACCAATGCACCTTCCACCGGGCGCAGGCGGCCGGACTGCCAGCGCTCCAGAGGTGCCGGGCGCGGCAGGCCCAGGGTATCGACCAGGCGACGGCCCAGGCTGGAATTGGCGAAACCAAGGTAGCGATCGCTCATGAGGGGTCCTCCAGAAGGCAAGCTTGAGAGTGTGGACCAACTTTGCGGCACGGTCGTTCGAATGCGGTAAAAACACCTAGGCTGTACGGATCAAATTGTTTCAGGAGGAACATGCGCATGCGTTCACTACGTCGGGTCGCGATTCTGGGCGGCAACCGAATCCCCTTTGCCCGCTCCAATGGCGCCTACGCCACGGCCAGTAACCAGGCCATGCTGACCGCAGCGCTGGAAGGGCTGATAGAGCGTTACCGGCTGCACGGGCTGCGCCTGGGGGAGGTGGTGGCCGGTGCGGTGCTCAAACACTCCCGCGACATGAACCTGACCCGCGAATGCGTGCTGAGCTCGCGCCTCTCGCCGCTCACGCCCGCCTATGACATCCAGCAGGCTTGTGGCACCGGGCTTGAGGCCGCTTTGCTGGTGGCCAACAAGATTGCCCTGGGGCAGATCGACTGCGGCATCGCTGGCGGCGTGGACACCACTTCCGATGCGCCCATCGCCGTGAACGAAGGCCTGCGCCAGGTATTGCTGCAGGCCAACCGTGGCAAAAACCTGATGGGCCGGCTGCAACCCTTCCTGAAGCTGCGCCCTCATCACTTCAAGCCTGAATTGCCGCGCAATGGCGAGCCGCGCACCGGCCTGTCGATGGGCGAACACTGTGAGCGCATGGCCAAAACCTGGCATATCGGCAGGGCAGAACAGGACGCGCTGGCCCTGCGCAGCCATCAGGCCCTGGCGGGTGCCTATGCCGAAGGCTGGCAGGACGACTTGCTGACCCCGTTCATGTCGCTTGCCCGGGACAACAACCTGCGCCCGGACCTTACCCTGGAGCAACTGGGCCGCCTCAAGCCGGCCTTCGACCGTACGGACGAAGGCACGCTGACCGCGGGCAATTCCACGCCGCTCACCGACGGTGCTTCGCTGGTGCTGTTGGGCACCGAAGAGTGGGCGCAACAGCAGGGGCTGGAGGTGCTCGCCTATTTGGTGGACGGTGAAACCGCTGCGGTTGACTTCGTCACGGGCCGCGAAGGCCTGCTGATGGCACCGGTGTATGCCGTGCCACGGTTGCTGGCGCGCAATGGCCTGACCCTGCAGGACTTCGATTACTACGAAATCCATGAAGCCTTCGCCGCCCAGGTGCTCTGCACCCTCAAGGCCTGGGAAGATGCCGACTATTGCCGTGAACAGCTGGGCTTGAGCGCACCGCTGGGGGCGATCGACCGCGCCAGGCTCAACGTCAAGGGCAGCTCGCTGGGGGCAGGCCACCCGTTCGCGGCTACCGGGGGCCGTATTGTGGCCAACCTGGCAAAACTGCTGTCGGTGGCGGGGAAAGGGCGTGGGCTGATTTCGATCTGTGCAGCGGGCGGGCAGGGTGTGACGGTGATCGTCGAGCGGTAAGGTAACGTCGGTGTCGCGGTAGCTGTTAGGCTTGTCTGCTCAGAACCATAAGACACCACCATGCCGACCACCGGACACCCCCGCGCCATCCCGGCGCTGGACCACCTGCCAAGGCCCCTGTATGCCCGTGCCGAGCGCTTGGGCGCGGGGTCATGGACCACTCGCCATCAGCATGACTGGGTGCAGTTTTCGTACGCCATCAGTGGCGTGTTGGGGGTCTACACCCGGGACGGCAGCTATTTCGCGCCGCCCCAGTGGGGGGTGTGGATACCTGCGCAGGCTGAGCATGAAGTGGTGACTTCGATGCAGGCGGAAATGCGCAGCCTTTACATCCGCCGCGACGCCTGCCCGTGGGCGACCGAAGAATGCCGGGTGCTGGAAGTGACGCCCCTGGCCCGGGAGCTGATCAAGCAGTTCTGCCTGTTGCCCCCGCAGTATCCTGAACACGACAGCGCCGAGTCGCGGCTGGTGGCGGTGTTGCTCGACCAACTGCGTACCCTGCCAGCGGTAGGTTTTTCGTTACCCTTGCCGCGCCATCCTGGGTTGCTTGCCCTGTGCAATCGCCTGATCGCTACCCCCGAGCGGAGCCAGACCTTGCAACAATGGGCGCTGGAGCTTGGGTGTTCGGAAAAGACCCTCATGCGCCTGTTCCAGCGCGAAACCGGATTGAGCTTCCGCAACTGGCGCCAGCGTATGCGGCTGTTGTCGTCGCTGGCCATGCTGGAAGCCGGCGAGAGCGTTACCGATGCGGCACTGGGTTGCGGGTATGACTCCACCTCCGCCTACATCGCCGCGTTCAAGCAGCTGTTTGGCGCAACGCCGGGTGAACTGAAGCTGTAAGCCGCGCCTGCCTGCTCCTGCGTCTACCGCCCTGCAGGCGGCAGGCGCAGGCGGGGCATCAGGTGCGGAACCTGCGCACCAGGGTATCCAGTTCGTTGGACAGCCCAGCCAGGCTTTCCGAGTCCTGACGGGCGGCCTGGGCCAGCTCCGCCACCAGCTGTGCATCGCCGTGGATCTGGCTGATGTGCCGGTTGATGTCCTCCGCCACCTGGTGTTGTTCCTCGGCGGCTGTGGCGATCTGCGTATTCATGTCGCGTATCACATCCACCGACTCGCGAATTTGCCCAAAACTGTCACGCGCCAGGCCAATGCGGCTCACCGACTGCTGCGAAACTTCCAGGCTGGCGTGCATCTGTGCGGCCACTTCGCTGGTGCGCCCGGCCAGGTTACCCAGCAGGCCATCGATTTCGGCGGTGGAATCGGCGGTACGCTTGGCCAAGGCCCGCACCTCGTCAGCCACCACCGCAAAGCCCCGGCCTTGTTCGCCGGCGCGGGCCGCTTCAATCGCCGCGTTCAGGGCCAGCAGGTTGGTCTGCTCGGCAATCGAGCGGATGGTGCCGAGGATTGACTGGATAGCGTTGCTGTCACGCTCCAGTTGCTGGATCGACTGGGCCGACTGTTCGATTTCGTGGCTCAGGCGGTCGACGCTGCTGACCGCGGCATCGATCTGCTGCTGGCCTTCGCGCGCCTGTTGCTGGCCACTGTCGGCCGACTGCGCCGCCTGGCTGCATGAACGCGCCACCTCGTTGGCTGTGGCGACCATTTCGTGGAACGCGGTGGAAACCATGTCCACTGCTTCACGCTGGCGCCCTGCAGCCTCGGCCATGTCGCTGGATACCCGGGTTGAACGGGTGGAGGTGTTGAGAATGTTACCGGCTGCCGCGCCGATGTGCTGAATGAGGCTGCGGATGGCCCCCAGGAACTGGTTGAACCAGCTGGCCAGTTGCGCGGTTTCGTCGCGGCCTCGGATCTCCAGGTTGCGGGTAAGGTCGCCTTCGCCTTGGGCAATGTCTTCCAGGCCGCTGGTCACGCTGTTGATCGGGCGCACGATGAGTTTGGCGAAGGTGGCGCCCACCACGGCGAACACGGCTGCCAGCACCAGCGCGACGATGCCGATGAGCCAGGTCAGGCGGGTGGTGGTTTGCATCACTTCACCTTGCTCGATCAGGCCGATGAGGGTCCAGCCCAGTTTTTCGTCCGGGTAGATATTGGCCATGTAGCGCACGCCGTTCAGCTCGACTTCGGCCAGGCCCTTGCCGTGTTTGGCCAGCTCGGCGTAACCGTCGCCGAAGCTCGCCAGCGGTTTGAAGTTGTGCGTGGTATCGCGTGGGTCGACCAGTACGTTGCCGTTGTTTTCAATCAGCAGCAGGTAGCCACTTTCGCCCAGCTTGATCTGCTTGACGATCTCCGTCAGGCCTTTGATCGAGACATCGACGTTGACCACACCACCCGGGTTGCCCAACTGGTTGGCAACGGCGCGCACCGTACTGACCAGCACCGCGTCATCGGCAGCCCAGTAGTAGGCACTGGTGCGCAGGGTCTTGCCGGGGTTGGCCATGGCCAACTGGTACCAGGGGCGCGTGCGGGGGTCGTAGTTGACGAATTTCTGCCCGGCGGGCCACCCCACGTAGCCGCCGTCTGCCACGCCGTAGGACAGGTAGGCATAGCCCGGGTGGGCATTGGCCAGGCTGGTCATGAAGGCCAGGATATTGCTCGCTTGCGGCCCCAGTTCGTAGGACGGCGTCGCGCTCATGTACTTGTTCAGTTCACCGCCAGTGGCCGCGACCAGCGGTTGCGAAGCCATGTACTCCACGTTCTGGCTGATGCCCTGGAAGAAGATATTCATGGCGTTGCTGACCTGGCGGATTTCCCGGCTGCTGCTGTCCAGAAAGCCGTCCCGGGCTTCGCCGCGCAGGTTGAGAACCACCAGGGTGGCCACGAGTACGATGGGCAAGCCGGCGATCACCGCGAATGCCCAAGTCAGTTTCTGTTTGATGCTCATAGGCGCTCCCGGATTATTATTGTCGACACATGAGGCAGATCACCTATGCATCGGCAGCAGCCGGGTTTTATGTAGGCAAACGCCCGTAAATATTGGATGAAATCGCAGTGGGTGACTATTCGGTCACGTTTGGACGCTTATGGCGTGTCGGGCTTCCGGGTGGTGCCTGGTGGCAGCAACTGGCAGCCTCGCCAGTGGCCAGTTCTTTCAGGATCGGGCAGTCCGGGCGGTCATCACCCTGGCAGTGGGAAACCAGTTCACCCAGGGTGTCGCGCAGGGTGACCAGTTCTTTGATGCGGGTGTTGAGTGCATCGATGTGCTGCATGGCCAGCGCCTTCACGTCAGCACTGGCGCGTTGCCGGTCCTGCCACAGGGTCAGCAGCTTGCCGACCTCTTCGAGGGAAAAGCCCAGGTCTCGTGAGCGCTTGATGAATGCCAGGCTGTGCAGGTCTGCGTCCTGGTACAACCGGTAACCACTGTCGCTGCGCGTGGCGGGCTTGAGCAGGCCGATGGCTTCGTAGTAACGAATCATCTTGGTGCTGAGCCCGCTGCGGCGTGCAGCCTGGCCAATGTTCATGGCGCCTCCTGGGTGCGCGTGTCGGGTTTCCAGGCCTTGAGCAGGAGCGCGTTGCTGACCACGCTGACACTGGACAGGGCCATGGCGGCGCCGGCGAGTACCGGGTTGAGATAGCCCAGCGCGGCCAAGGGGATGCCGACCAGGTTGTAGATGAATGCCCAGAACAGGTTCTGGCGGATCTTCGCGTAGGTCTTGCGGCTGATTTCCAGCGCCGCCGGCACCAGGCGCGGGTCGCCGCGCATCAGGGTGATGCCGGCGGCCTGCATGGCCACGTCGGTGCCGCCACCCATGGCAATGCCGATATCGGCTGCGGCCAAGGCGGGCGCATCGTTGATGCCGTCGCCAACCATCGCCACCACGCCGTCCTGCTTGAGCGCGGTGACCGTGCCGGCCTTGTCGGCAGGCAATACTTCAGCGTGCACATCGGCGATGCCGAGGGTGTCGGCGACGACCTTGGCGCTGCCGCGGTTGTCGCCGGTCAGCAGGTGGCTGCTGATGTGCTGCTCACGCAAGGTTTCCACGGCTTGCGCGGCCCCGGGCTTCAGGCTGTCGCCGAAAGCGAACAGGCCCAGCACGCGCGGCTGCTCGCCCCGCTCGACCAGCCACGACAGGGTGCGGCCTTGCGCTTCCCAGGCCTGCGCCTTGGCGGCCAGAGCCCCGGGTTGCAGGCCACTGTCCTGCAGCAGGCGGCGGTTGCCGAGGGCCAGGTCCCGGCCGTCCACGCAGCCGGCGATACCCCGGCCGGTCAGCGACTGGCTACCCGTTACGCTGGGTACCTCGAGCCCTTGCTCGGCGCAGGCGTCCAGCACTGCCCGTGCCAGCGGGTGTTCACTGCCGCGCTGCAGGGCACCGGCCAGCCGGTGCAGGCTGGCGCCGTCGCCATCCACCGCCTGGCTGTGGACCACACGCGGGCTGCCGGAGGTGAGGGTGCCGGTTTTGTCGAACACCACGCGGTTGACCGCATGCGCCCGCTCCAGGGCCTCGGCGTCCTTGATGAGGATGCCGTGCCGGGCGGCCACGCCAGTGCCGGCCATGATCGCGGTGGGGGTGGCCAACCCCAGTGCACAAGGGCAGGCGATGACCAGTACGGCCACGGCGTTGATCAGTGCCGTTTCCATTGCAGCCCCCGCCAGCCACCAGCCGCCCAGGGTGATCAGGGCCAGTACCAGCACCGCCGGTACGAACACCTGGCTGACACGGTCGACCAGCTTCTGGATGGGTGCCTTGGCGGCCTGGGCGTCTTCCACCAGGCGGATGATGCGCGCCAGCACGGTCTCGGTCCCCAGCGCCTGGGTGCGTACCAGCAGCCGGCCTTCCCCGTTGATGGCACCGCCGGTGACCGAGTCGCCGGGCTGCTTGGGCACTGGCAGGCTCTCGCCGCTGATCAGGGCTTCGTCAGCATGGCTGCTGCCGTCCTCGACCACCCCGTCGACTGGGTAGCGCTCCCCGGGCTTGACCAGCACCAGGTCGCCCACACGTAGTTGGGCGATGGCCACGTCTTCCTCGCGGCCGTCCACAACCCGCAATGCCCGCTCCGGTCGCAAAGCCTCCAGGGCGCGGATGGCACTGGCGGTCTGGCGCTTGGCGCGGCTCTCCAGGTACTTGCCCAGCAGCACCAACGCGATTACCACGGCAGACGCTTCGAAGTACAGGTGAGGGGCCATGCCTGCCGGTGCCTGCGCCCATTGATAGAGGCTCAGGCCGTAACCAGCGCTGGTGCCCAGCGCGACCAGCAGGTCCATGTTGCCAGCGCCGGCACGCACGGCTTTCCAGGCGGCAACGTAGAAACGGGCACCCAGAATGAACTGTACCGGCGTGGCCAGCAGGAACTGCGCCCACGCCGGCAACATCCAGTGCAGCCCCAGTGGCTGTACCAGCATCGGCAACACTAGCGGCAGGGCCAGTAATACGGCAGCGCCTACTGCGAGCCGCTCGCGGTGCAGGCGGCGCTGGGCCAGCCGGTTTTCGTCCTCGGCGGCCTGCGGCAGGCTGGCGGTATAACCGGCCTGTTCCACGCTGGCGATCAGCATTGAATCGTCAACCGCGGTCAGCAGTTCAACGTGCGCACGCTCGCTGGCCAGGTTGACCGACACCTGCTGTACCCCTGGCACCTTGGCCAGGGCCCGTTCGACACGGCCGGCACAACTGGCGCAGGTCATGCCGCCAATCTGCAGCTCCAGGCTGCGTACGGGCACTTCGTAGCCGGCATCGCGCACGGCATCGACCAAGGCCGGCAGGCTATCGCCGGGCGCCTGGACGCGCGCCTGCTCGGTGGCCAGGTTGACGCTGACCTGTTCAGCGCCAGCGACCTTGCGCAGGGCACGCTCTACCCGGCCGGCGCAGCTGGCGCAGGTCATGCCGGAAATGGGCAGGTTGTACGTAGTGGATGCGGGCATGGCTCTCCTCCTTGGACAGGCCCCAAGCATCAACCTTGCCACGCGGGGAAGGTCAATAGTCCAGCGGTGTGGCTTTCAACTCCAACCCATACTGGCCCATGGCAATGCGGTACTTGTTGATCTGGCCCGCCTGCAGCGTCAACCGGATGCTGCGCTGGTCCTCAAGGCCCGGCGCACAGCCGGGCATCTGCCCTGGCAGCAGGCGCAAACGAATATCCACCGGCCCTGGCGGCAGGTTGAACGAGGTGGACTGTTCCTGGAACAGGCGCCCGGAGAGCTGATCATTGAGGTAAACGCCAATTTCGCAACTGGTGGCCACTTCCAGGCGCTCACGGGAAATGATCAGCACGCTGTATGCCGCGTTGCCCTCGGCACTGGCCGGTGGCACTGCAGTGGCAACAGCCAACAGCCCGACGATGCCCAATGCTGCCCTGAACATGAAAACCCCCTGCTTGCCTGATCGTCAAAGCCGCAGCTTGGCCGAGCCCGGCTTGGATTGCCACCCCACCGTGTTGACTTTGCCCCTGTGGCAAGGTTGAAACTTGTGCAAAACCTGAAGGAGGTACCCCCGATGCAAGTATTCAACGTACAGGGCATGACCTGCGGCCACTGCGTAAAAGCCGTGACCCGCGCCGTACAGGCGCTGGATGCCGGCGCCAAGGTGGACGTCGACCTGGCTGCCAAGCAGGTGCGCGTCGACAGCGCGCTGGCACAGGAACAGGTGCTGGCGGCCATCCGCGAAGAAGGCTATCAGGCCGAGGCTGCCTGAGCGCTTGTAGGAAGGCTCTCTGTTTCAAATGTTTTCTCCTGACGGCGTCCACAGCAGGTAGAATCGTCCACTTGCTTAGCCTGCTATGGATTCCTGATGAACCTGCGAATGGTGCTCATCCTGGGCGCACTCAGTGCGTTCGGGCCGTTGGCGATCGACTTCTACCTGCCTGCCTTCCCGGCCATGGCGCAGGCGTTCGCCACAGACGAACAACACGTCCAGGCCACGTTGGCCGCCTACTTCCTTGGCCTGTCCATGGGGCAGTTGCTCTATGGGCCGGTCGCCGACCGCTTTGGGCGGCGCAAGCCCCTGATGTTCGGCGTGACGCTGTTCACCCTGGCCTCGCTGGCGTGCGCCTACGCCCCCAGCCTGGACGCCTTGGTACTGGCGCGCTTCGTTCAGGCGCTGGGTGGCTGCGCGGGCATGGTGCTGTCCCGGGCCATTGTCAGTGACAAGTGCGACCCGGTGGCCTCGGCCAAAGTGTTCTCGCAATTGATGCTGGTCATGGGCCTGGCGCCGATACTGGCCCCGATGCTGGGTGGCGTGCTGGTGAACCTGGTCGGCTGGCAGTCGATCTTCCTTGCGCTTAGCCTGTTCAGTGCCGGCTGCCTGCTGGCGGTCAGCCTTGGGTTGCCTGAGAGTATGCCCGCCCATGTACCGCGTCAGCCGCTGTCCGGGGCCCTGCGCCAGTACCTGCGGCTGGCGGGCGACCGGGTGTTTCTGGGGCATGCGTTGACGGGCGGCATTGCGATTGCGGGCATGTTCGCCTACATCGCGGGCTCGCCATTTGTATTCATCAAACTCTACGGTATACCTGCCGAACATTACGGCTGGTTTTTCGGCGCCAATGCGGCTGGTTTCATTCTGGTCGCGCAGGTGAACGCACGGCTGCTGGCGCGGCGCGGGCCGGCGTTTTTGCTGGCCCGTGCAGTATGGGTGTACCTGGCGGCGGGGGTGGCCCTGCTGGGCGTGGCGGCGGTGAAGCCGACTGCGCTGTGGCCACTGCTGGTGCCGTTGTTCGTGTGCATCGCCAGCCTGGGGTGCATCCTGCCCAATGCTTCGGCCTGTGCCATGAGCGGCCAGGGTGCCCGGGCCGGCAGTGCCTCCGCCCTGATGGGGTGCGTGCAATTCAGCGTCGCGGCTGGCGCCGCGGCACTGGTGGGCGTGCTGCATGATGGCAGTGCGGTACCAATGGCCTTGGTGATGAGCCTGTGTGGTGCCCTGGTGGTCAGTGCCGCGCTGCTGACCCGGCGCCTGCAGGCCAGTCGGCCCGCCTGAGCGGGTGAGGCGCCTGCAGGCGCGTTTCCAGTGTGGCCACAAAGGCGCGGGCCGCGGCCTCGCTGCAAAAACCTACCCTGTGCTGATCGAGCTGAACCTGCCATGGCCGTGCAGGGTTGCTGCTCGACGCGCTGATGACAATCTTCATCGCTGCATACCTCCAGAGGGGAGCCGCTCAAGTTTAGCGCGGCCTTACCCGCCTGCCACAGCAACGTCCTGCCGAGCTGACTGACGGTTGGCGCGCTGTGGAACCTTCGACTGTGATCGCGCTACTTGAAGAAGACCGCTGTCGGTTTCGTCCGAAGTTGTGCGGGTGGATTCGCGTATTCAAGCCTGGCCGCCTGCCATCGCACGTGTAAAACCAGCGGTGCGGGGGTGCTTTTGAAGCTTGGCGGCCTGTTCAGCAGTTCGCCATGGGTAGCCCTACCCAATGCTATTGAGCGAGCAATAGCGCTGGGGGAGGGCTGCATGATCGGCTGTTTCTGCGGCTTATACTGACGAACCAGGCCACCGCCATCGGCACGCGCTTCCCGGCCAGGGTTGGCCATTGCATCTACACAGTGAACTTGCAGGGAGTCACAGGGACATGAACGCAGCCAGCAGCATCAGCCAGATCGCCAGCCTGATGGCCGATCCTAAACGCAGTGCCATGTTGTGGGCATTGATCGATGGTACGCCCCGGTTGGCCAATGAGCTGGCCATCATGACCGGGCTAAGTTCGTCGTCAGCATGCGCACATCTGTCGCTGCTGTCGTCGGCCGGCTTGCTACGGCACGAGGCCAGGGGGCGCAAGCGCTATTTCCGCCTGGCAACGCCGCAGGTGGGGGCCGCTGTCGAGGCCCTGGCCAGTGTCCAGTTGGAGAGCGCCAGGGGCCAGCGCCCCACCGCACCGCTACCGCCGTTGCCCCTGTCCATGCGACGGGCCCGGCGCTGTGGCGATCATCTGGGTGGCGAGCTGGCCGCAGAGCTGTATCACCGGCTGGTGGTAGCCGGGTGGCTGGAGGGCAGCGGCCGGTACCTTGTGGTCAGTGACGAAGGGCGGGCACAACTGGCCCTGGTAGGCGTATACATCGATGCCCTGGCGCCGCGTCAGCCGAGCGCCTGCGTGATCTGCCGGTGCACCGAATGGCACGACAGCCAGCCGCACCTGGGCGGTGTGCTGGGCCAGGCGCTGTTCCGTTTGTTCCTGCAGTCAGGCTGGATGCGCGAGGCCGAAGACACCCGGGCGTTGCACATCTCGCCGCTGGGTATCCAACAGATCAATCGCATCGCCCGTGTAAAGACCTTGCAGGTGGGCTGAACAGGCCTCAGGCCAGCCTTGCGTCCAGGCTGTTCTGGGCCAGGCGACGAGCCTGGTCTTCGGTCATGCCCAGGTGAGTATGCAGGGCATGGAAGTTTTCCGTGACGTACCCGCCGAAGTAGGCAGGGTCATCGGAGTTCACCGTTACCTTCACACCCCGTTCCAGCATGTCGAGGATGTTGTGCTGGCTCATGTGGTCGAACACGCACAGCTTGGTGTTGGACAGCGGGCACACCGTCAGTGGGATCTGTTCATCGATGATGCGCTGCATCAGGCGCTCGTCTTCGATGGCGCGTACACCGTGGTCGATGCGCTTGATGTGCAGCAGGTCCAGAGCTTCCCAGATGTATTCGGGCGGGCCCTCTTCCCCGGCATGGGCGACGGCAACGAAGCCTTCGCTGCGGGCTCGGTCGAACACACGCTGGAACTTGCTCGGTGGGTGGCCCATCTCCGAGCTGTCCAGGCCAACGGCGATGAAGGCATCGCGGAACGGCAGTGCCTGGTCTAGGGTTTTTTGCGCTTCGTCTTCGCTCAGGTGGCGCAGAAAACTCAGGATCAGCCCGCTGCTGATGCCCAGTTGCTGGCGGCCGTCCTTGAGCGCCTGGTTGATGCCGTTGAGTACCACTTCGAAGGGTATACCGCGGTCGGTATGGGTTTGTGGGTCGAAGAACGGTTCGGTGTGGATAACGTTCTGCGCCTTGCAACGCTGCAGGTAGGCCCAGGTAAGGTCGTAGAAATCCTGCTCGGTGCGCAGCACGTCTGCGCCCTGATAGTAGAGGTCGAGAAACTCCTGCAAATTGTTGAAGGCATAGGCCCCACGCAGGGTTTCGACATCAGCCCAGGGCAGGGCGATCTTGTTGCGCTCTGCCAGGGCGAACAGCAACTCGGGCTCCAGCGAGCCTTCAAGGTGCAGGTGCAGCTCGGCCTTGGGCAGGGCGTTCAACCAGTCATACATATAAGGTGTTCTCAATCAGGTACGGTTGTTGCCATTCTACAGGGCCTGGCCCGGCAATGCGCCGGCCAGGCTGCAACCCGGGGCATCACCAGACCAAGGGTTCACCTTTGTAGTTGATGAAGTGCACGCCGGCGTGGCCGCTTTGCGCCTTGATCTGCTCGACCATGCCTCGGGTACTGGTGAGTACGTCGATCTCGGCGTTTTCGCCACCCATGTCGGTTTTCACCCAGCCTGGATGCATGGCGAGCACGCAAAGGTCGGAGCGCTGCTGAGCGACCGCGAAGCTGTTGATCATGGAGTTGAGCGCGGCCTTGCTGGCCTTGTACAGGCAGATTTCACCGCCATCGGGGGTGGCTACGCTGCCAAGGCCTGAGCTCATGAACGCGAGCACGCCGGTACCCTGGCGCACCTGGCCCACCAAGCGGCCTGCCAGGCGAATGGGTGCGACGGCGTTGGTCATGAACAGGTCGCCGATGGCCTGTGGCGTGACAGCCTCCAGGTCTTGTGGCAGCGGGCCCATGACCCCGGCGTTGATGAATATCAGGTCGAATACCTGCCCTGCCAGCCGCTGTTTCAGGCCGTCCAGTTGGGCGGTATCGTTCATCTCCAGCTGTTCGATGCGTACCCCGGGGGTATCTGCCAATTCGCCAGGCTGTTGCGGGTTGCGCACAGTGGCGGTAACGGCCCAGCCGTCTTCGCGCAGGCGATTTACCAGGCCGAGGCCGAGCCCGCGAGAGGCGCCAATGACCAGGGCAGTTTTTGCTTGCGTCATGCTCAGGTGCTCCCATAGATAAAGGTTGGAGGAGGGCTTGGAGAATAATCCACAGCCCCATTACTTGGGCAGGGCATTTGCCCGATTACGGGGCAGATGAACCACTGAACAAATAATGATCAGTTGCTTGCAGCCCACGTAAAGCGTGGCCTGGCGCCAGTTGACGCACGGCTTATCCACAGGCTGCTCCACAGTAAATGTGTGCAACCGCGTTTCCCACGGGCGCTAGCTGCTGCGCGGAGGGGTGGGGATAACTGGCCATGAATCATGTACCTACCGCTGCCATCATAGTGTGATCAAAATATGATCAATGCCCTGTAGGCCTTGCTGGCAAAGGGCTGCAACAGAATGCCCCAAGGTTATCCACAGCCAGGCCCACAGTTGTTGTGGGCAACCCTCAGCGCCTGGCCAGCAGAATTCGCCCGCGGCTGAGATCTGCCAGGTGCTGCTGGAGCGCACCGAGGTGGGCATCCCCAATGGCCACCTGCAGGTCTACGCCGTTGGCGGTGAACTGCTCATCCACAACCAGGCCGTCAACTTCTGCGATACGCAGCTTCACCAGGGCCAGCTCGCTGAATGTGCAACTGCAGGTGAAATCGCTGCGTTGTACCAACAGCCTTTTGGCCGCCTGCTGCAGGCACTTGTTGGCGCCCCCGCCATAGGCACGGGCCAACCCCCCAGTGCCAAGCTGAATGCCGCCGTACCACCGAATCACCAGCACCACGACCTGGTCGCAATCCTGCGCTTCAATGGCCGCCAGGATAGGCCGCCCGGCTGTGCCGCCAGGCTCGCCATCATCGCTGCTGCGGTACTGCTGGCCCAGTTTCCAGGCCCAGCAGTTGTGCGTTGCGGCGAGGTCACTGTGGCGCTCGATGAAGCTCATGGCCTCGGCAGCGCTGGTGATCGGCGCGGCGAGGGTGATGAAACGGCTTTTACGGATTTCTTCGCGGTATTCGCAGAGGTCTAACAGGGTAGAAGGCATAGGTGAAGATCAGGCAGCCGGCGCAATGCCGCACCCCTTGAGTATGATGTGGATAAGGTTGTTGCTGGCGGTTTCCATATCCTGCTTGGTCAGCCGGCTGCGGCCAGTGACCTGGCAGATCTGGGTGGCGAAGTCGGCATAGTGCTGCGTGCTGCCCCACAGCAGGAAGATAAGGTGCACCGGGTCGACCGGGTCCATCTTGCCGGCGGCGATCCAGGCCTCGAATACCGCAGCGCGCCCCCTGAACCATTCGCGGTAGTCGGCGCTGAAGTATTCGGTAAGGCACGAGCCGCCGCTGATCACTTCCATGGCGAAGATCCGCGAGGCTTGCGGGTTGCGCCGCGAGAACTCCATCTTGGTGCGGATGTACTGGCTCAGGGCCTGGCCTGGGTCGTCATCCACACTGAGGGCATTGAAGGTGCTGTCCCACAGTTCGATGATGTTGCTGAGTACCGCAATATATAGGCCCAGCTTGTTGGTGAAGTAATAATGCAGGTTGGCCTTGGGCAAGCCGGCATTGAGGGCGATGGTGTTCATGCTGGTGCCCTTGAAACCGTGCCGGGCGAACTCGTCTTCGGCGGCCTGGATGATGGCGTGCTCGTTCTTCTGGCGTATGCGGCCCGCGGGTTTGCCCGAGGCGGGGAGGCGATGCGCAGGGACTTCTAGGGTCATGGACGATTCCGTGCGTTTATAGGGCTGCGACTGTAGGACAAGATTACCTTCCTGCGCTCAAGTAACAAGCATTAGCGGCAGAGACTGGCATCAGCGTGTCGCAGCCAGGCTTTCGAGAAAGCTTTCCAGTACCAGGTTGGGGCGCCGGCCTTTGCGCGTCACCCAGCTTAGGCTCAGATCATAGAAGCGTTGCCGCGGCTTGAGGGCACGCAGGCGGCCTTGCTGTACCCAGAACGCCGCGTAGTGGTCAGGCAAGTAGCCGATGTAGCGCCCGGTGAGGATGAGAAATGCCATGCCTTCACGGTCCGAGGCGCTGGCCGTACAGTTCAGCGCCTGGTAATGCGCCTGGATTTCGGCCGGCAGGCGGAAGGTGGGGGTGATGGCTTCCTGGGTATTGAGGCGCTCATCGTCGATCTGGTTGTCGTCAGCGTAAAACAGCGGGTGGCCCACGGCGCAGTACAGCAGCGAGCGTTCACTGTACAGCGGCTGATACTCCAGGCCTGAAAGCGGGCTGGTCTGGGGCACCACACCCACATGCAGGCTGCCGTCGAGTACGCCATGTTCCACCTGGCTTGGCGCGACCATGCGTATCTGAATGCGCACGTCCGGGCCGCGGTCCTTCAATTCGGCAAGGGCGTGGGTAATGCGCATGTGGGGCAGGGTGACCAGGTTGTCGGTAAGGCCGATGTTCAGCTCGCCACGCAAATGCTGGTGCAGCCCGTTGACCTCGGTGCGGAAGCTTTCCAGCGCACTGAGCAACTGCAAGGCCGAGTGGTAGACCTCACGGCCTTCCTCGGTCAACGAAAAACCGGCGCGGCCCCGCTGACACAGGCGCAGGCCAAGGCGCTGCTCCAGGTCGTTCATCTGCTGGCTGATGGCCGAGCGGCCGATACCCAGCACGTTCTCGGCGGCCGAGAAACCACCGCACTCGACCACACTGCGGTAGATCTTGAGCAGGCGAATATCAAAATCGCTGACTTGGGCGAGGGGATCGGGGCGTCGGCTCATCAGTTTAGTCGCGGCCTGTGTAAAGGTTAGAAATGCAGGGTTTTTCAGACTTTATAGCCGTGCCAAGTTAGCTGCAACAACATCCATCGTTGCCTAATCGCTCCCCGAGGAACCGCCGATGAACATGCTCGAAACCGCACCCGCCGGTATGGCCAGCCAGCTCAAGCTGGATGCCCACTGGATGCCCTACACCGCAAACCGTAATTTCCAGCGCGACCCGCGGCTGATCGTGGCGGCTGAAGGCAACTACCTGGTGGACGACAAAGGGCGCAAGATTTTCGACGCACTGTCCGGCTTGTGGACCTGCGGCGCGGGGCACACCCGCAAGGAAATCACCGAGGCGGTTTCGCGCCAAGTGGGCACACTCGACTATTCGCCAGGCTTCCAGTTTGGCCACCCGTTGTCGTTCCAGCTGGCCGAAAAAATCGCCGAGCTGACCCCGGGCGACCTGAATCATGTGTTCTACACCAACTCAGGTTCCGAGTGCGCAGATACCGCGCTGAAGATGGTGCGTGCCTACTGGCGGTTGAAGGGCCAGGCTACCAAGACCAAGATGATCGGCCGCGCCCGTGGCTACCATGGCGTGAATATCGCGGGTACCAGCCTTGGTGGCGTGAACGGTAACCGCAAGATGTTCGGCCAGTTGCTGGACGTCGACCATCTGCCGCACACCGTGCTGCCGGGCAACGCCTTCACCAAGGGCATGCCGGAAGAGGGCGGCATCGCCCTGGCTGACGAAATGCTCAAGCTCATCGAACTGCACGATGCGTCCAACATCGCCGCTGTGATCGTTGAGCCCCTGGCAGGTTCGGCCGGTGTACTGCCCCCGCCGAAGGGGTACCTGAAACGCCTGCGTGAAATTTGCACCCAGCACAACATCCTGCTGATTTTCGACGAAGTGATTACCGGCTTCGGTCGCATGGGCGCGATGACCGGCGCTGAGGCGTTCGGCGTTACCCCAGACCTGATGTGCATTGCCAAGCAGGTCACCAATGGGGCCATCCCTATGGGGGCGGTGATCGCCAGCAGCGAGATCTACCAGACCTTCATGAACCAGCCGACGCCGGACTACGCTGTGGAATTCCCCCATGGCTATACCTACTCGGCCCACCCGGTAGCCTGCGCGGCAGGCCTGGCGGCGCTGGACCTGCTGCAGAAAGAAAGCCTGGTGCAGTCCGCAGCCGAGCTGGCACCCCACTTCGAGAAACTGCTGCACGGCGTGAAGGGCACCAAGAACATCGTCGACATCCGCAACTACGGCCTGGCCGGCGCCATCCAGATTGCCGCCCGGGACGGCGATGCCATCGTGCGGCCCTACGAGGCCGCCATGAAATTGTGGAAGGCAGGTTTCTACGTGCGCTTTGGCGGCGACACCCTGCAGTTCGGCCCAACCTTCAATACCCGGCCCGATGAGCTGGACCGCCTGTTCGATGCGGTTGGCGAAGCGCTGAACCTGGTCGACTGATCTTTCTGATTTCAACGGCAGGCCCAAGCCTGCCGTTCCTCTCTTTATCTGGAGTGTTTCATGAGCATTGTTCAGCACCTGATCGACGGTGACCTGGTAACCAAGGGTGACCGCACCGCAGATGTGTTCAACCCGTCCACCGGCCAGGCTGTGCGCAAGGTCGAGCTGGCCAGCCGCGCCACGGTGCAAGCTGCTATCGATTCGGCCAAGGCTGCATTCCCGGCCTGGCGCAACACCCCGCCAGCCAAGCGTGCGCAGGTGATGTTCCGCTTCAAGCAACTGCTGGAACAGAACGAAGCCCGTATTGCCCAGTTGATCAGCGAAGAGCATGGCAAGACCTTGGAAGACGCCGCCGGCGAGCTGAAGCGCGGTATCGAAAACGTCGAGTTCGCCTGTGCGGCCCCTGAAGTGCTCAAAGGTGAGTACAGCCGTAACGTGGGCCCCAATATCGACGCCTGGTCCGACTTCCAGCCGCTGGGCGTGGTGGCGGGTATCACGCCATTCAACTTCCCGGCCATGGTGCCCTTGTGGATGTACCCGTTGGCCATCGCCTGTGGTAACGCGTTCATTCTCAAGCCGTCCGAGCGCGACCCCAGCTCTACCCTGTTCATTGCGCAACTGCTGCATGAAGCAGGCTTGCCCAAAGGCATCCTCAACGTGGTGCACGGCGACAAGGAGGCGGTGGACGCCCTGATCGAGGCACCGGAAGTCAAAGCGCTGAGCTTTGTCGGTTCGACCCCGATCGCCGAATACATCTATGCCGAGGGCACCAAGCGCGGCAAGCGTGTGCAGGCACTGGGCGGGGCGAAAAACCACGCGGTGCTGATGCCAGACGCCGACCTGGACAATGCGGTCAGTGCATTGATGGGCGCAGCCTATGGTTCATGCGGTGAGCGTTGCATGGCTATTTCGGTGGCGGTGTGCGTGGGTGACCAGGTGGCTGATGCGCTGATCGCCAAGCTCGAACCGCAGATCAAGGCGCTGAAAATTGGTGCGGGCACCTCCTGCGGCCTGGACATGGGGCCGCTGGTAACGGCTGCTGCCCGCGACAAGGTCGTAGGCTACATCGATGACGGCGTGGCGGCAGGTGCCAGGTTGGTAGTCGACGGCCGTGGCTTCAGTGTGGCCGGCAATGAGGATGGCTATTTCGTGGGCGGTACCCTGTTCGACAAGGTGACCCCTGAAATGCGCATCTATAAAGAAGAGATCTTCGGGCCGGTGCTGTGCGTGGTGCGGGTCGACAGCCTCGAGCAGGCCATGCAACTGATCAATGACCATGAGTACGGCAATGGCACCTGCATCTTTACCCGCGACGGCGAGGCGGCACGGCTGTTCTGCGACGAGATCGAGGTGGGCATGGTGGGTGTGAACGTGCCTCTGCCTGTGCCGGTGGCCTACCACAGCTTCGGCGGCTGGAAGCGTTCGCTGTTCGGCGACCTGCATGCCTACGGCCCTGACGGGGTGCGCTTCTACACCCGTCGCAAGGCGATTACCCAGCGCTGGCCGCAGCGTGCCAGCCATGAGGCGTCGCAGTTCGCGTTCCCGAGTTTGTAACCCCTCCCTCAGCGCCGCCAGTGGCGGCGCTGTTTCAACCTTTGTTTCACTTTAATGAAATAAACGGTTGACGCCTTTTCGAATCCCCTTATAATGCGCCCCACTTCCAGCGACAACGGAACGCAAAAC